>JAZSNJ010000127.1:0-6494 GCA_045536355.1 Clostridia bacterium
ATTCCGGCAGACAATGTTTTAAGCGTATTAGAAGGTCTTGGCTTTTATGACAGCAAAGCTGAAATTGACTTTTCAGCACCGCTTTCAAGAGCTGAATTTACAAAAATCGCAGCAAGACTTGTGTATATGGGCAATATTCAGGATATTGTAAGCGATCCTATTCCTTATGTAGATGTAGATGAGTTTCAGGATATTTATCCTGCAGTAGCTCTTATGCACAAATTAGGTTTTGTAAAAGGAACAGATGCAACCCATTTTGAACCTTTTACAACCATAACTCCTGAACAGGCAATAACAATCATAATAAGAATTATGGGTTATGATTATGTTGCAAAAAACACAGGAAGCTATTTCGTAGCAGCACAGAATAAAGGTCTTTTGAAGAGAGTATCTTTTGAAAGTGATGAATATCTTACATATTCTGATATGTATATGCTTCTTTATAATACCTTAAAAGCTGATGTTTCAGACTTTAATGAAATTGATGGTAATCCTGATGACGGAAGAAATGAACTCTTTATCGGGAAAAGACACAACATATACAGAATAGAAGGTATGGTTTCAGATATTGGCAGAGCTTCTATTTACGGAGAAAGCCAAGTTAATATTAACAGCATTAAGATTGCAGAATCTACTCTTCGTGCAAGTGATGAAATTAAAAAAGACCTATTAGGTAAATATGTTGAAGGTTTTTATAAAGAAAACGATGATGGATTTTATGAACTTATAGCTGTTGGCGTATTGGAAAACAGAAATAATGTTGTTGAAATCAACGCACCTTACATTACAGATTTTTCCAATAATGTATACACATATTATATTGAGGGAACCGATGAGGATAACACACTTGAAGCACAGGTTAAAGATAACTACCTTTTTGTATACAATGGAAAAGCATTTAAGTCAACCGATACATTTGAAGAGAGTATGTTACAGCCTGAAACTGGTACAGTTACACTTATCGACAATGATGGCGATGGACTTTATGACATTATAAGTGTGTATGACTATAGAACATTTATTGTAGGAAACAAAAACACAGCTGATTCTATTATCTATTCACATATTGATGCTCCAATGGGTAAAATTGATCTTGGAGCAAAAGATGTAACCTATGATATGACAAATTCAACCGGCGAAACAGTAGCTTTTGCTGATTTAAAAGAATACACTGTTTTACTTGTAGCAAAAAGCTTAGATAGCAAAAATTATAACATTAAAGTTTCAAACAAAGTTGTATCAGGCACAATTACAGCTATTGGCAACGGTATAGTTGAAATTGACGGTGGTGAATTTAAAGTTAAAGCACCAATCGTTAACGGTAATCCATTAACATTTAATTTAACACCGGGTCAGACAACCGATTTTTGTATTGACGCATTAGGAAACATTGCATTTGTAAAAGGTTCTTCTGCAGGGGATGATGGCACATACTTAGCATATATCTGCGCTATCGGTGTTGACAGAAAAGGCTTAACAGAAAACTTAAGAATGCAGCTTTTTACCAATCAGGGTGCTTACGCTGTATTCGATGCAGCAAACAAAGTAAAAATTGACGGCGTTAATTACACAAGTGCAGATTTAGATGCAATGTTTGCAGCTGTTGGCCAGGCTGATCAGTTAATCAGATTTAGATTAAATGATGAAGGTAAAATCTCATGGGTTGACACACAAGAAGTTGTTAATGAAGATGAATCATTAATGAGAATTCAAATGCCTGAAACAGCATCATACTACATAAGAAACTATGCATTTAACGGTGATGTTGGTGTAGCTGAAGACACAATTGCATTTATGATACCTGTTCCTTTTGAAGAAGAAGAATTAAAGGTTGTAAAAAGAAGCGGTATAGCTGATGATACAAAAGCAGATATTAAGGCTTACAAAATAGGCGACCAGCCTCAGATGTGCGCAGATGCTTTAGTTCTTAAGACAGCTGCAGGATCAACATATACCTTTGGTGAAAGAAATAATCCATTCGGTGTTATAACAAAAGTTTCAACTGTTTATGATGCTGAAGAAGAGGAAGAAAGAATCAAGCTTACAATTTATGCAAACGGAACAGAAAATGTTGTAATGACAGAAAAAGCATCAGATATTGATGTTTTAGTAACAGATAGCTTAGGTAATCGTGTTACTGAACAGCTTGGTGTAGGTGATATTATTACTTATAAACTTGATGATAACACCAAACTCTTTAAGGGCAACGGATATACTCTGCTTTATGACTACAGCAGAGATGAATTCTTGTCAACAACAGGAAGCTTGTCTAACTGGCGTTCATATTACAGAGTTGCAATGGAATATCCATACTATATGGCAGACGGTCTTATGCAGACCACACAGGTTGAACCTTCACAGATTGAAGGCAAAACAACTTCAGAATTAAATCTTAAGATTTATGGTGTTCAGATTGCCGCAGTTAACACAACTGCTAAGGTAATGAGAGTTAATCCAAACACAGGTAAAGTAAAAGTTGTACCATTAGAGGATGTTCAGACATACCTTAATGTTGGTACAGAATGTGATAAAATATTCTATAAAGCATACTATGGTACAATTGATTCAATATTTATTTATGAAGAATAAAAAGGGGGAGAATTTAAAATGAAAAAAGCAAATAAACTTATATCATTATTATTGGTGCTTTCGTTAGTTTTAACTCTGCCCGGAATAGCTTTTGCGGAAGATGCAGTAACAACTGCATCTAATGCTGAAGGTGAAGCAGAAATTAAAATTACCGATACTTTTGCAGAAAAGTTTGACAATGGTCTTTCCCAATGGGAGAAAGTTCAGGGCAAAGGCTTTGCAGTTTCTAAAAATGAAGGACTTTTGTTTAACAATATGAAGGAATATCTTACTCCTTCATACATTACAGCTGGAAAATCATCATGGAGCAACTATAATGTATCATTAAACATTACTCCTAAAAATGGTGATTATGCAGGACTTTTATTAAGATATAAATCATTAGATGAACACTATGTATTACAATTTGCATTTACATCAGGTAAAGTATCGCTTTTAAAGAAAGTAAATGGCGGTATGTATACAGTTGTAAAAGAAGCAGCTTATAGATTTAAATATGGTACATCTTATAATGTAGCAGTAAATGCTGAAAAATCAGATTTTACAGTTAAAATTGATGACTCTGTAGTTTTAACAGCTTTTGATTCTGCAATCAAAGCAGGTAAAATAGGTATAAGAGGTTTCCACTCTGTATTTTCTGTAGCTGATGTTAATGTTGAATGTTTTCAATCGACTGAGGTTGCAGGCGATGGTGAAACAATTTCAAAAAGTCAGATGATTAACTTTGGGTTAGATACTCAATATCAGGCACTTCCTCATGAAGCTTCAACAAAAGAAAGATTTTTATTAAGAAGAGCAGAACTTCCGGAAGAAATTCCTGTACCTGAATATATGGAGCCAAAGGGCAAAAAACAGGTTTATGTTGCACCTAACGGTAACGATAAAAACCCAGGTACCATTGACAAACCTTTCAAAACCATTGCAAAAGCACTTCAGGCTATAGCAATGGGTTCTAAAAAAGATGGTGCAGTTATCTGGTTAAGAGGCGGCTTTTATGAGTATCAGGACGGTTTAACCATTTCAAACCTTGAAGGCGACCCTACAAACCCAATATTTATTGCAGGTTATCCGGGCGAAGAGGTTAAATTTGTTGGTGCTAAGAGATTAGATAACTCTAAGTTTGAACCTGTAACCGATAAAAAGTTACTTGCAAGACTTGACCCTCAGGTTAGAGACAAGGTAAGAGTAATTAATCTTAAAAAAGAAGGATTTACAACTATTCCTGAATATAAGGCAGATGCAGCAGTTGGTGTTGCACTTTATATGGACTCTACAACCTTTAATTTAGCAAGATATCCTGATGTAGGATACGCAAAGGTAGAAAAGGTTGTAGATGAAGGTCCTGTATCACACCCTAATGAAAAAATCAATCCTGAATTTTATGATGACGGTAGAGGCTTCACTGTAGGTCTTGTTGCTGATATTGAGCCGCTTAGTTGGGAAAATACAGGTGAAATCTGGGTTCGTGGCGGAATGTACTATGAATGGTATCAGATCTATACAAAAATCAATATTGACAAAGAAAAAGCACAGTGGGATTCAAAAGGAACACTTACAAAATACGGTGTAAAACTAAGTGCAGACTTCTGGTATTACAACATATTTGAAGAATTAAACTTCCCCGGTGAATTCTTTATTGATAAGAAAACTTCGAACCTTTATCTCTATCCAATTGGAGAAATTACAAATAATTCGGAAATCTTGTTTTCAACAGCATCAGCAGGTGCGCTTCTTAAGTTAGAAAACTGTAAGAATGTTGTAATCAGTGACATTACTTTTGAAGCTGGTAACTATGATGGTGTTGGCATTAGCTCTTCACAGGATGTATTGGTTCAGAGATGTAACTTAAGAAACTTTGGCGATAACTGTATAGAGTTTAACGACTCTAAGCGCTGTGGTATAACACATTCAAGAATAATGGGTATGGGTAACAGAGCCGCATATTCATCATCACCAGCTGCAAATAACTGGGAGAATATGGAGCCACATAATAACTTTGTTATGAACACAGCTGTTTTTGGACATAAAAACCAGAAGCTTAACTCATTAGTAACAATGTCTTCACCTGGTGATATTACATCACATAACTTAATGTCAAACGGTTATGCAACAGGTGCAGGTACAACAGCTTGGGAAGGTATTATAGAATATAACGAAATCGTAGCATCACCTAAGTATCAGTTAGACTCCGGCGGAACTTATGGTTCAGGTGCGCATATACAAAAAGCAAACCATATAAGATTTAATTATATTCACGATATTTTACCTGGCTCAACAAACTCACTTACCCGTGCTATTTATTATGATAATATGGCGCAGGATAATATGACTTATGGTAATATTATGTATAAAGTACCTGCAGGTATTTTCTATCACGGTGGCTCAGGTAATACTATATTTAATAATATCAGTATTTCATTAAACAAAGCTTCAAACTTTGCTGGTACAAACTCAAGAAATATGATTAACCCAAATCCTGATGAAACTCGTTTATCATGGTCAGGAGATAAATCTACAACAGCATTTATTGCAATGAGACATCCTTACTTTGATAAGTGGCTTATTACACAAAACTTAGCAAGAAAAGAATTTGAAGAAGCAAGAGCAAAAGGTGTAGAACCTGAAAAAACTTCTGCATGGGCACACACCTTTGCACCAATTCATTTCTACTATGCAAACAATGTATCAGCATTAGGCGGCGGTGTATGGCTTTACGAAGAATCACCTGAAGTAGATGATGATACAACAGAAGGCTTAGAAACAAACTACACTTGCGAGGGGGACCCATTTGTAGATTCTGCTAACCAGAACTTTAACATTAAACCTGATTCAGAAATCTATAAAGCTATTCCTGATTTTGAAGCACCAAACTTTGATAATATGGGCCTCTTAATTGGTGATAAATATATGAAAGACCAGCCTAAAATGGGTGAAAACGGAGAAATCTTCGCATTCTCACCTGCAGACGGCGACCAGGGCACTTTCCTTCCTAAGGAAGTTCAGTTTATGTGGACTGATGTTGAATGGGCAAACAGACATCGCTTAGAAGTTGCAACAGACCCTGAATTTACAAATGTAGTTTATGACCAAACAACAGAATATGAATATGCTACATTAGAACTTAAGGGTTATGGTACAACATATTACTGGAGAGTTACATCTACAACACTTGGTAAGTCAGTTGATAAGACTCCGCTTCAGTCAAAAGTATTCTCATTTACAACAGCAACCGAAGAACAGGCTAAAGAGCGTGAAGTTATTGTAACATCAGAACTTAATATTCAGCTTAATGACCTTAAAGCACTTTACGAAACTATTGTTGACGGTACAGAAGGTAACACTTATGTTCCTGGCACAAAAGCAGAAACATTGTCACTTATAAATGCCGCAACAGCAGTATCCAAAAAGCCTGAAAGCATGGCTCAGGTTACAGAAATGACCGATAAGATTATTGCTTACAGAGCAGAATTAAGAACTAAAGAAAATTACGGTTACCGTGATTTACCATTAGAACTTGAAGAGTGGGAACTCCCTGCAACAGACCAGTTCTTCAAAGAATATAACCCTGAAACAGGAGAACTTATGTTCGAGGCAAGAAATGGTATGCAGGATGTTGAAACCAAAGGTCAGACTCCTTGGAGAAAGATTACAAGATTCCAGATGAAGATGGAAAAAGACGAACTCTGGTGGGGTATGACAACACATTGGGATCCAAAAGTTAGACAAAGATACTTCTATGTAATTCAGCCTGTTACAGTTGAATTCCAGATTGCTCGTTCAGGACTTTCAAGAATTGTAAGATCAGTGCCAAATGACCATAAGGTAATTGTTCCAGGTCAGTGGCACGAAGTTGAAATCGGTGTAGTAGCAACTGATGAAGGTGTATGGAACTATCTTGCAATCGA
>JAZSNJ010000049.1:0-34360 GCA_045536355.1 Clostridia bacterium
TGAAATTTTTTAAGATAAGAATATGCAATTTGCAAAGGTGTATTATTATTAATTTTAATACTGTATGAAAATACAGGTTCAAGTGAAGTAGAAACAAAATTTTTTTCAAAACCAAGGCCTTGCCCGGCAAAGGTTTTTGTAAGGCCTGTAAGTGCACAAACCATACCTTGCTTAGCCTCATTTACAGCCGAGAACTTTTCTCCCTGATAAATCCTTATTGAATTAATTTTTCCTTCCTGAGCCAAACCAGTGTCGTCAATAAATGTTAAAACATCTTTAACCTTTAAAGTTCCACCTGTAATTTTAATATGAGTTAATCTGTTTTTACTTTCATCTTCGGTGATTTTAAAGACTTTTGCTCCAAAACTGTCATTTGGTAAAGAATTGTTCGTGTATTTTATAAGTGTTTCCAAAAAGTTTAAAACCCCGTCCAGTTTTAAAGCAGAACCGAAAAAACATGGAAAAACTTTTCGGGTTTGTATTGAAAGGTTAATATCAGAAGGATTTATGTTTCCTGTTTTAAGAAAACTGTTAAGTAAAGTTTCATCACAAAGGGCAAGATTTTCAAAAAATGAGGGACTGTTTAAATCTTTAGAAAAATCGCATACATTTTCGTCAAGTTGCGTTTTTAGGTTTTCTAAAAGCGCATCTTTTGTGTAAAGGGAAATATCCATTTTGTTTACAAAAATAAATGTGGGAATGTTATGGTTTTTCAAAAGTTGCCATAAAGTTTTTGTGTGGCTTTGAACACCGTCCGTTCCACTTATAACCAGTATTGCATAATCTAAAATCCCTAAGGTACGCTCAGTTTCTGCAGAGAAATCAATGTGTCCCGGAGTATCAATAAGTGTAATTGTTGCACCGTCTTTTTCAATTACCGCTTGTTTCGAAAAGATAGTGATGCCTCTGTTCCGTTCGATAGTATCTGTATCTAAAAATGCAGTTTTGTTATCTACTCTGCCATGTTTTCTTATTGTGCCTGATGTGTATAATAAACCTTCGGATAAAGTTGTTTTTCCCGAGTCAACATGTGCGAGTATTCCAACAGCAATTCTCTTCATAACTAATATAACCTTTCAAAAAATATCACTATAAATTATATTCTAAATAGTAAAAGGTGTCAAGGTTAAATGGCTATTGCAAAAAAAGACTTAAAGTGTTAAAATATCAATGATGAAAGCGGGGGATTAAGATGAAAACAATATTTAAAACAGAATGCAGAATAAGAAGAAAATTAAATCAGAATATTATTACTGTTCTGGATACACATTCATACGAAGAAATTGAATTGTTTGGTGTTAACGATGATTATATAACTGAAACTGTAAAAGCCATGGACAAGCTTTTTTATGATGATTTAAAACCATTGAGATTTTTCAGCTTTAATAATGATAATCTTTATGTTTTAATTCAGGGAGAAGACACAGTACTTTCAAAATCTGAACTGTTGGTGGTTTTGATTAATTCGCTTTTGTCCTGCAATATAAATGAGTTTAAAATTTCGTTATCAGGGAAAGATACTGTTGAGGTAGCAAAACTTTTACAGGAGTATGACCTTTTTGACTATATATGCCCGTCTGATAACACATTAGATGAATTCAAGTTTGAAGTTATAAATGTAACAGATGGTAAAATACTTGCTGTGGGTTATGATGAGCAAAACACAGTATATTTTAAACTTGACTGCGAAAACCTTGTGGAAGCACTTTATAATAAAGAAGATATCAAAGATACACTTTTACCTGTTGCTGTGGTGGGTTCACAAAGTCCTGCTTACAGACATAAGGTTGCATTTGGTCTGCGTACACAGGGACTTAAAATTGAAGAATATATCGGAAACGGAACAATGACGGATATGTTAGAATATACCGAATTAAAAGGTATTGCGGTATCAATATGGGCAGATGGTGAAAATATATTAATGAAAAACATGAAAACAGGAGAGCGCTCCGAAACTACCATTTCAAGGCTTTTGGGTGAAAAATAACATCAGTTTTGTTTGCTGATTACATACATATGTATTTAATTTACAGACAAATTCTAAAAAAAATGTTGTTTTTTGGAAAAAAATATAGTATAATAAGTTTTGTAGTAAAGTGTTCGATAGAACAGGAGGAATATTTATGAAAAAATTATTGGCAGTTGTAGTGGTTCTTTCACTTCTTTGCGTATGTTTTGCAGGTTGTGGTGAAGCACCAAACACAACAAACGGAAAAGTAATTAAAATCGGTATTTTTGAACCTGCATCAGGTGATAACGGTGCCGGTGGTAAACAGGAAACTTTAGGTATTCGTTATGCTAACAAAGTTTGCCCGACAGTTACAATTGGCGGCGAAGAATATGCTATTGAACTTGTTGAAGTTGACAATCAGTCATCAACAGATAAAGCTGTTTCAGCTGCTGAAACACTTGTAAGCAAAGGTGTATCTGCAGTTTTAGGAACATATGGTTCAGGTTGTGCTATTGCTGCAGCTCCAACATTTGAAGCTGCTAAAATTCCTGCAATGGGATGTTCATGTACAAATCCTGCAGTTACAGCAGGTAATCCTTATTATTTTAGAGTTTGCTTCCTTGATCCATTCCAGGGCAGCGTAATGGCAAACTTTGCTAAAGATGAATTCGGCGCTGACAAAGCATATCTTTTAACAATGCTTGGTGAAGACTATGGTAATGGTCTTGCTAACTACTTCAAAGAAGCATTTGTTGCAAATGGCGGTGAAGTTGTAGCTGAAACATTCCCTGAAGGAACCTCAGATTTCTCAGCTTATATTCAGAACGCTATTAAGTCAGGTGCAGATGTTATCTTTGCTCCATCAGCAACAACATATGCATCACTTATTATAACCCAGTCAAAAGCAGCAGGTTTGGAAATTCCTCTTCTTGCAGGCGACACTTGGGAAAGCTCAGTTATACTTGATGCTCAAAAAGGTTCAAACCTTGAAGTATACTGTTCAACATTCTTTGATGAAAATGACGAATCAGGTCTTGCTAAAGACTTCGTTAAAGGCTTTAAAGAATTCTTAAATGGCGACAAGAAAAACCTCACCAACAACGGTGGTAACGATATCGTAGCAGCTGTTTCAGCTCTTGGTTATGATGGATATATGGCTATTGTAGAAGCAATTAAACTTGCTGATTCTGCAAACGGCGAAGATATTCAGAAAGCTATTTTTGATGTAGAAATGGAAGCTGTAACAGGTTCTATTACATTTAATGCTGAAACCGGAGATGCTAATAAGACAATGGCTTATATTAAAAAAGCTAATGACGGTGCATTTAACTTCGTTAAAACACAGTCTGTTGAATAATTTTTGACTTAGTAAGTCTATTTATAGCACAGCGGACATATAATAAATCCGCTGTGCTTTTTTAATAATTTGCATTTAGCAAATTTTAAGAAAGGTGGCAATTTGAATTATGCAAAATATGTTACCATACCTTCTTGCAGGAATTTCGGTTGGTGGTCAATATGCTTTAATTGCTATAGGGTATACTATGGTTTATGGTATATTGCGCCTTATAAATTTTGCTCATGGTGATATTTTTACGGTTGCAGGGTTTTTGTTCGTATATATGGCTGCATCATTACCGCTTTATATTTCACTTCCATTAGTTGTTCTTTTAACAGTGATGTTGGGTGTGATTGTAGAAAGAACAGCATATAAACCACTTCGTACTGCACCAAGAATGTCAATTATGATTTCTGCTATAGGTGTGTCATATCTTTTACAGAATTTATTATGGTATATAACCGGAGGTTTGGCTAAAATTTATCCTACTATCCCGTGGATTAGTGATAGTATCAAAGTTATGGGCTTTAACACCTCAAGAGTTACAGTAATTACTCCTGTTTTAACTATAGTTTTGGTAGTAGCTTTGGTTGTACTCATTAAGAAAACAAAAATCGGTATGGCTATGCGTGCAGCTTCAAAGGATTTTGAAACAGCACAGCTTATGGGTATAAAAATTGACAGCGTTATAAGAATGACATTTATTATAGGTTCTGCACTCGCTGCAGTAGGTTCTATGCTCTATTTTTCAAATTATCAGACAGTAACACCAACAGTTGGTGCTATGCCTGGCTTAAAAGCTTTTGTAGCTGCTGTTTTTGGCGGTATTGGTTCAATACCCGGTGCAGTTATAGGTGCATTTGTCATTGGTATATGTGAAAGCTTTATAAAAGGTGCAGGATATACAACATTTAGCGATGCATTTACATTTGCGCTTTTAATAATAATTTTGGTGGTTAAGCCAACAGGACTCTTTGGCGAAAATCTTACGGAGAAGGTGTAATCAATGAAAAAAAGTAATAAAAAAAGCACATTGATAAGCACCGTTCTCATCATTGTGTTGTTAGCACTAATTGTTATACTTGATAATGTTAAAGGTGTACCTGCACTTTTGCTTACAGTTTTAAGAAAAGGTGCAGTATATTCTTTAGTTGCAGTATCAATGAATTTGCTTAACGGTTTTACAGGTCTGTTTTCTTTGGGACAGGCAGGATTTATGCTTCTTGGAGCATATACTTATGCAATTTTAACCATTCCTGTTGATAAGCACGAGGCTGTTTATCAGTACTTCGACGGCGGCTGTGTAAACTTTTGTATAAACTTTATTCCTGCACTTATTTTGGCGGGAATTGTGGCAGCAATTTTTGCATATCTTATTGGGCTTCCAGTTTTAAGACTTAAAAGTGACTATCTTGCGATTGCAACTTTAGGTTTTGCTGAAATTATAAGGTCTTTAATTCAGTTTGAAAAATTAGGTCCTGTTACAAATGCATCAAACCTTTTGTATGAATTTCCAAGCTTTAAAGATTTTACACTTACGGTATTTGGTAAAACATTAAGCCTTACAACATTTATGCCATTTTTAATAGCTGGAATATGTATTGCTATTATATGCCTTTTAATTAATTCAACATACGGAAGAGCTTTTAAGGCAATTCGTGATGATGAAATTGCAGCAGAGGCAATGGGCATTAACCTTGCAAAACATAAAATGCTTTCATTTGTTACAAGTGCATTTTTTGCAGGAATTTCTGGTGCTATGCTTGCAATGTATCAGGCAAGTGTTCAGGCAACTGTATTTAAAGCAGCAATGACATACGAAATACTCTTAATTGTTGTAATTGGTGGTATTGGTTCAATTACAGGTTCATGTCTTGGCTCGTTTTTATTTATTGCATGTAGTGAATGGTGGCTCAGATTTTTAGATAATGAGCTTTATATAGGTTCATTCCAGGTTCCACTTTTAAGAAGTGGTTTCAGAATGGTTGTATTCTCAGTAGTTATTATGTTAATTGTTTTGTTTAAACGAGAAGGCATAATGGGAGACAGAGAATTTTCGATTGAGGGAATAAAACGACTGTTTTCAAAATTTAAAAAGAAATCTTCTTCCGTAAAGGAGGGTGATACAAATGAATAACCCTTTATTAAAACTTGAAAATGTTACCATGCAGTTTGGCGGTGTTGTAGCAGTAGATAATTTCACTATGGAAGTTAATGAAGGTGAAATTGTATCTTTGATTGGCCCTAATGGTGCAGGTAAAACAACTGCGTTTAATGTTATAACAGGTGTTTATGCACCTACTACCGGTAAGGTTGGATTCGAGGGTAAAACCATTGTGGAAAACCATCCGCACGGCAAGATGAAAAAAATATATGCAGGTGAAAATAACGGGAAATACAAAAACTCTGTTACACCGACACCTGATAAAATAACAAAGCTTGGAATGGCGAGAACTTTCCAGAACATAAGACTCTGGAAGAATATGACTGTTTTTGAAAATGTACTCACTGCAAAGCATTTAAGAAGAAAGAGTAACTTTTTCACAGCTATGTTTCATTTAAATCGTGCCGAAGAGCTAAAGATGAGAAATGAAGTGGATGAACTTTTAAAATTAGTTGGTCTTTATAATGAGAGAAACGAAAAAGCCACATCGCTTCCATACGGCAAACAAAGAAGATTAGAAATTGCAAGAGCTCTTGCAACAAATCCTAAAATGCTTCTTTTAGACGAACCTGCTGCAGGTATGAACCCGCAGGAAACAAAAGAACTTACCGATTTTATTGGTGAGATTAAAGAAAAATTTGGTATTACAGTCCTTTTAATTGAACATCATATGAATCTTGTTATGGATATTTCAGACAGAATTTATGTTCTTGATTTTGGTAAATTAATTGCAAGTGGCACTCCTGACGAGATACAAAACAACAGCCGTGTTATTGAGGCTTATCTGGGGGTGAGTGAGGATGCTTAAAATTGAAAATCTTCAGGTTTCCTATGGTGGCATTAAAGCTTTAAACGGAATTAATCTTGAAGTCCCTGACGGTAAGATTGTAACATTAATTGGTGCCAATGGTGCAGGTAAATCAACAACACTTCGAACTATTTCGGGGCTTGTTAAATCAGAAACAGGCTCTGTTAAATACGATGATACAGAAATTCTGGGACTTCCTATTAACAAAACTTTAGGCCTTGGTATTGCACTTGTTCCTGAGGGAAGAAGAGTATTTGCCGACTTAACTGTTCTCGAAAACTTGAAAATCGGTGCTTATTTAAGAAAAGACAAGCCAGAGATTGAAAAAGATATCGAATGGATATACAGCCTTTTCCCAAGACTTAAGGAAAGACACTGGCAGTTAGCAGGAACACTATCAGGCGGCGAACAGCAGATGCTTGCTGTTGCAAGAGCTTTAATGAGCAGACCAAAACTCATAATGATGGACGAACCGTCTTTAGGTCTTGCACCTATTGTCGTTCAGGGTATCTTTGATATCATAAAAGAAATTAACAAGCAAGGAGTTACAGTGCTTTTAATTGAGCAAAATGCTAATATGGCGTTAAAAGTTGCCGATTATGCGTATGTTTTAGAGACAGGTAATGTAACACTTGAAGGCACAGGACAAGAACTTTTAAATAACGAACAAGTCAAAAAAGCCTACTTAGGTAAATAATGAGAAAGCCACGCAATATAGCGTGGCTTTTGTATTGACAAAGTTATTATAAAAAGATATAATTACTTTGTATAATTATGTAGAAAAGGGGGAGGGCATTGTCTAAAAAAAATAAACTTGGTTTTAAAAAGCTTCAGTGGAAATTAATATTAATATTTTTAATGCTCGTGCTTTCAGTTATGATAATTGCCGGAACCTTTTTGTTAAACGGTGTTTTATCATACTATCACACCCGTTTTAAAGATACTATGAATAAAGAATTCTCAGGAATTATCTTAAATAATCTGGAGATTGCTTTAGCAAGTGATGAGCCTGAAGAAAAGATTATAGAGGTTATGGAAGCCTTTTCAACCAGCCGTCTTGGTACCAATGAAAACAGAAGTTATTACATTCTAAGCGCCAATAACGGTGAATTTGTTCATAGTAGCTTGGGCGATAATGTATCACCAGATTTGACATCAAATATATTGACTGCTATGGAAGGTAATGTAGGTGATGAAGTATCTTTAAATAAAACATATATGGATTTTGCATATCCTGTAAAAGATGCAGATGAAGTTAAATACATAATTTATGTAAAAGACTTGAAGCAGGAGATCAAAGAAGTTAGTAGAAATCTCATAACCGTTATACTTCAGGCAATTGTTTTTGCCTCCATAATGGCAATGATTTTAGGTGTATTTCTAAGTCGTTCTATAAGTGGACCTATAAGGAACTTAACAGAGTCTGCAAGTAAAATGGCAGATGGGGATTTCGGTGCGTCAATAGCACCTGAGGGGAATGACGAGATAGGTATTCTAACCAATACATTTAATACAATGGCATCTAAACTCAAAACCACACTTGATGAAATTTCGGGTGAAAAGGATAAGATTGAAGTTGTACTTAAAAATATGGCTGACGGAATTATTGCCTTTGATTATCTAGGGAATTCTGTTCATATTAATCCTGCAGCTGAAAAAATGTTTTCACTGCAAAAAGGAAAAACTTACAAGTTCTCAGAGTTTTTTGAAAAGCTTGGTATAGAAGTAAAGTTAGAAGAGGCACTTTTATATGACGATAAAACTGGAGTAAATAAAACCTTTACAATTGAAGATACAATAATAAATGCTCATTTTGCACCTTATAAAATTGAACAGGCAAGAACTGAAGGTATTATAGTAGCATTTCAGGACATTACAAAACAACAAAAGCTTGACAATTCCAGACGAGCCTTTGTGGCAGATGTATCACATGAACTAAGAACACCGATAACAAATATAAAAAGTTATTCTGAAACACTTTTAGATGCTCAGATTGACGATGAAGAGACAAAAAGAAGTTTCTTAAGTGTTATTAACAGCGAGGCCGACAGAATGACAAGGCTTGTAAAAGACCTTCTTGTTTTATCACAGCTTGACTATTCAAAAACACAGTTTAAGTTTGATGATGTTAATATAAGAAAACTTATCGAAGATGTTGTCAATGCTATGAAAATTGAAGCTAAAAACAGAAATCTTACTTTTGAATTTATAGCAAGAAACAATGTGCCAGAAACAGTAGAGCTTGACAGGGACAGAATTAATCAGGTAATAACAAATATTGTTTCAAATGCCTTTAAATTTACTAAAGACGGGGGAGCAGTAACAGTTATATTAAGTGCTGTTGAAGATAAAATTTTAATCAGCGTAATGGATACAGGTATTGGTATCCCACAAAAAGATTTGCCAATGATTTTTGAAAGATTTTACCGTGTAGACAAAGCACGCTCAAGAGAGCAGGGCGGAACAGGACTTGGTCTTGCAATTGCTAGAGAAATTGTTAAAGCTCATAACGGAAACATAACAATAGAAAGTGTCTATAAAAAAGGTTCTACAGTTACAATAACGCTTCCGGTAAAGCAGTCTTTAGAAGAATAATTAGTTTTTATATAAAGGAAAGGGAAAAACTATGAACGAGAATTTGAAATTTAAAAAAGGACTTTTCGGATATACTAAAAAAAGTGTAAATATGTATCTTGAAGCAATGAATGAAAAGTATTTTAATTCATTGGAAGACAAAGATGAAGTAATTGACGAATTAAAGAAGCAACTCGAAGAAATAAAAAAGAGTGTTAACGAATCTGATTTAAAACTTCAGGAAGCAACAGAAAAAAATGCTTTTGTTGGTGAAGCTATCTTAAGTGCAAAAGAAAAGGCAGATGAAATTATTACTGTTGCATTAAAAGAAGCTGAAATGAAAAAGAAAGAAGTGGAACTTGAAATCAAAGAGGCTTCCATGGTACTTAAAAAAATGAACGAAGAAATAAGACAGATGAAAGAAAGCGTTAATCGTTCTGTTGAAAAATATCGTACAGAACTTGACTCTATTATAAAGTTTACCGATAGAGACTAAGGAGGATAAAAATGATTAATAAAATAATTGAAATACTCGAAAAAGATTGCAAAAAAACCCCCGAAACAATAGCAAACGAGTTAAATGTTGATGTAAAAACAGTAAAAGATACAATTAAAGATTTAGAAGACAAAGGAATTATTGCAGGCTATAAGGCTCTTATTAACTGGGATAAATTTGACAAGGATTTAGTGGTTGCACAAATAGAATTAAGAGTAACACCTCAGATTGGTAAAGGATTTGATAGAATTGCTGAAAAAATTTATCAGTTTAAGCAGGTTAAGAGTATGTACTTAATGTCAGGTGGTTATGATTTAAGCCTTACTATAGTTGGTAGAAATATGAAAGATGTTGCCTTGTTTGTCGCAGAAAAACTTGCACCGATGGAATGTGTTGAATCTACAACAACTCACTTTATACTTAAAAAGTATAAAGAAAACGGTGAAATTTTTGAGCAGGATGACACAGACAACAGGCAGGTGATTTCTTTATGATAAATATGGAAGAAATGATTTCTCCTGTCGTAAGAGGAATTAAACCTTCGGGCATAAGAAAGTTTTTCGATATTGTGGCAACTATGCCCGACGCTATCTCACTTGGTATTGGTGAGCCTGATTTTGTTACCCCATGGCATATAAGAGACGCAGGTATTTTATCACTCGAAAAAGGGCAGACCTATTATACTTCCAATTCAGGATTAATTGAACTTCGCAAAGAATTGTGTAACTACTTAGAAAGAAGATTTTCTCTTACTTATAACGAAAACAACATTTTGGTTACAGTTGGCGGAAGTGAAGCAATTGACCTTGCATTTCGTGCTCTTATTAATCCGGGAGATGAGGTTATTATCCCCGAACCATCCTTTGTTTGCTATTCTCCTTGTACAGCACTTGCAGGTGGTGTACCTGTTCCTGTTGCTACAAGTGCAGAGAACAACTTTAAGCTTACCGCTAAAGCTTTAAAAGAAAAAATAACAGATAAAACCAAAATATTGGTTTTACCGTATCCAAACAATCCAACAGGTGCAATACTCGAAAAAGAGGAACTTGAAGAAATTGCAAAAGTTTTAGAAAATACAAATATTTTAGTTTTATCAGATGAAATTTATGCTGAACTTACTTACGGTAAAAAACATTTTTCAATAGCATCTATTCCATCAATGAAAGAAAGAACCATAATAGTCAGTGGATTTTCAAAATGCTATGCAATGACAGGTTGGCGTTTAGGATACTTAGCAGCAGACGAAACACTGGTAAGCGCTATGACTAAAATTCATCAGTTTGCCATTATGTCTGCACCAACAACAAGTCAGTATGCTGCAATTGAGGCACTTAAAAACGGTGATGATGACATTGTGCAAATGGCAAACGAGTATAACCAAAGAAGAGTCCACATAATTGAAAGACTTAACAAAATGGGACTTGATACCTTTAATGCTCAGGGAGCATTTTATGTATTCCCATGTATTAAATCTTCTGGCCTTTCTTCGGAGGAATTTTGTAATAAACTTTTGCTTGATAAAAAAGTTGCTATAATTCCAGGCAATGCATTTGGTGATTCTGGCGAGGGATATGCAAGAATTTCTTACGCATATTCATTAAAACAGATTGATAAAGCTCTTGACCGTATAGAAGAATTTATGGGAGAGTTAAAATGAGACTTGCTGTTATAGATTTAGGCTCAAATTCAACCAGAATAGGCGTTTATGAAAAGATTAACGATGTTGTTACAGAAATTCAAAAGAAACGACTAAATACTCGCTTAGCCGAAGGTCTTGAAAAAGATAATCTCCTGAAGGATGAACCGGTTAAAAGAACAGTTGAGGCTTTAAAGGATTTTAAAAACATTATAAGGAACAATCAGTGCGACAAGGTTATTGCAGTTGCTACCGAAAGCTTAAGACGAGCAAAAAATGCCGACAGTTTTATAAAAACAGTAAAAACCGAAACAGGTATAAATGTAAATGTTATTGATGGTAAAGAGGAAAGCTTTTACGGTGCAATGGCAGCCAAAAGCGTTACATTTTATAAAAGTTTTTACTCTTTAGATGTTGGTGGGGGAAGTTTTGAACTTTCTAAAGTTAAAGATGGTAAAGTTACTGACTTTGTTTGCTTGCCTTATGGTTGTGTTGTTCTCACAGAAGAGTTTACGCCGGACACTAATTCGCCTATACAACTGGAACTGTTTTTAAATAAGATTTTTAATGATATATCGTTTATAGATGAAAAACTTCCTTTAGTTTTGCTTGGGGGTTCTGCCAAAGAAATTGCAAAATATGTTTATAAAGATAGTAAACTTACTGACTTTGACGGAAAAACTGCTAAAACTATTGATGCGCTGGATTTATATAATCTTCTCAAAAAAACACCTGTGAGTGAGAGAATAACTAAGTTTCAAATGGAAGAAAGAAGGGCTGATATTATTGTGGCAGGACTTGCTACTATAGTGGCTCTTATTAAAAAATCTTCTTCTAAAGATATGGTTTTTTGTATGAAAAGCATAAGAGACGGTATTGCATATAGCGAACTTTTAAAACAGGAATTTTAAATATGTTAACACAAAAACAAACCAATCCATTTAAATATTCTGATGATAATAAAAGATATCATACTCTTTATTATCATAACAAACATACTTTTGGCAAAAGAATGATAAAGGCTGTAATAGATGCAGGGTTTACCTGTCCTAATATAGATGGAACCAAAGGTTATGGAGGCTGCACATACTGCACAAGTGGTGCAGCTGAATTTGCTTTAAGCAGTAAAATTTCGGTTTCAGAGCAACTTTTTTCTGAAAAAGAAAGAATTAATGCTAAATATAAAAACGCAGGTATTATAGCTTATTTTCAGGCTCATACAAATACCTATGCTCCGCTTGAAGAAATTCAAAGAATATATTACGAGGCACTTAGTCATAGTTTTGTTTCAGGTATCAGCATAGCTACCAGGCCGGATTGCCTTGAAGATGAAAAAATTGATTATTTGGCTTCATTATCTGAAAAAACATATCTTACAGTAGAGTTAGGTCTTCAAACTGCAAATGATAATACAGGCGAGTTAATTAATCGTAGACACTCGTTTTCCGAGTTTTTAAGTGCTTATGAAAAACTTAAGCAAAACAACATAAGAGTATGTGTCCATATAATAAACGGACTGCCACTTGAGACTTGTGATATGATGATTGATACTGCAAAAACATTGGGGGCATTAAAGCCAGATGCAGTTAAAATTCACCTGCTTCACATTATGAAAAATACTGTGATGGAAAAGCAGTACTATAACGGTCTGATTAATGAAATGAGTTTTGATGATTATGTGAAAACTGTATGTAGTCAGCTATTGTATTTACCACCGGAAACTGTTGTTGAAAGGATAACGGGGGATGGGTCAAAACAAAATTTAATTGCACCTAAATGGAGCACTAATAAAATATCGGTTTTGGGAGCAATTGATAAATATCTTTTTGATAACAACTTGTTTCAGGGATTGTGTTTTTACAAAATGTGAAATGTATG
The DNA here is from genome assembly GCA_045536355.1 of Clostridia bacterium. Lineage (GTDB taxonomy): Bacteria > Bacillota > Clostridia > RGIG6154 > RGIG6154 > CAKSDT01. The sequence goes on from JAZSNJ010000049.1 coordinate 12,847, forward strand.
TGATATTTTTTAATATTAATTGACATAAATTTAAAAGAAGAATATAATTAAGTGGTTAAGATAACCACTTAATTTTTTATATTTAAAAGTGATAAATTGCGGGAGAATGATTTATGGTTAAAACACTTGCAAAATACATAAGAGAATATAAAAAAAGCTCTGCAGTAACGCCGCTTTTTATGATGCTTGAGGTTTTAATGGAAATGATTATACCATTGTTTATGACAAAAGTTATTGATGAAGGCGTTGAAAAGGGAAATCTTAAAATTGTAATTACTTTGGGATTTTCAATGCTTGGTATTGCTCTTTTGTCTATGAGCTTTGGTGCCCTTTCAGGTTTCTTTGGAGCAAAGGCATCAACGGGATTTGCTAAAAATTTAAGACAAGGTATGTTTCATAACATTCAAAACTTTGCATTTTCTGAAATTGATAAGTATTCAACAGCAGGGCTTATTACAAGACTTACAACAGATGTTCAGAATGTTCAACAGGCATATCAGATGCTTTTAAGAATGTGTATAAGAGCTCCTTTTACTTTTGCATGTGCAATGTTTATGGTTCTTAACATTAATTTAAGGTTAGGTCTTATTTTTGTTGCAGGGGCTTTGTTCTTAGGAATATTTTTGTTTGTTATAATTAAAAAAGCAAATCCTATTTTTAATACTGTGTTTAAACAGTACGACGAAGTAAATGCATCTGTTCAGGAAAACATTACAGGCATAAGGGTAGTTAAATCATTTGTTACAGAAAAATATGAAACAGAAAAATTTACCAAAGCAAGTAAAGGATTAAAGGATATGTTTGTTAAAGCTGAAAGACTTATTATAATGAACAATCCTGTTATGCAGATGGTGTGTTATACATGCATATTGCTTTTGTCATGGCTTGGAGCAAAAATGATTGTTGCAGGTAATTTAACTACGGGAGAACTTACTGCAATGTTTACCTACACAATGAATATATTGACAAGTCTTATGATGATTTCCATGATTTTTGTAATGCTTACTATGTCTTTAGCATCAGGTGAAAGAATTGCTGAAGTTTTAACTCAGAACAGCAGTCTTAAAAATAAAGAAAATCCTGAGTTTGAGATTCAAGACGGAAGTGTTGAATTTGAAGATGTGTCATTTAGCTATTTAAACAATCCTGACAAAATCAATCTTAAAAATGTTAACATTAAGGTAAATGCAGGGGAAACTATTGGCATAATTGGGGGAACAGGTTCAGCTAAATCAGCTTTTGTTCAGCTTATTCCAAGACTTTATGATACATTTGAAGGAACCGTGAAAGTTGGCGGGATTGATGTTAAAGATTATGATATTAAAACTTTAAGAGATAGTGTTGCTATGGTACTTCAAAAAAACATTTTGTTTTCAGGCACTATAAAGGATAACTTAAGATGGGGGAAAGCTGACGCAACTGATGAAGAAATCATTGAGGCGTGTAAACTTGCCTGTGCAGATGAATTTATCGAACAAATGCCTGATGGATATGACACATATATAGAACAAGGCGGAACAAATGTTTCGGGCGGTCAAAAGCAAAGACTGTGTATAGCAAGAGCGTTAATCAAAAAACCAAAAATACTTATTTTAGATGATTCTACGAGCGCAGTTGATACAGCTACCGATAAGAAAATAAGAAAAGCGTTTAAAGAATATATTCCTGAAACCACAAAGTTTATTATTGCTCAGAGAATTTCATCTGTTGAAGACGCGGACAGAATTATAGTTCTTGAGGCAGGAAGAATTAACGGAGTAGGAACTCACGAAGAACTTTTAAAAACTAATCAGATTTATCAGGAAGTTTATACAACTCAGTTGAAAGGAAGTGAGTGATGTGGCACAATCTCCAATGAAAGGTCCTGGCAGAGGGCCAAGACATATGGGTAAGGTGAAGATAACAAAAGGCGATATAAAAATCTTAAAAAAGCTTCTCGGATATATTTTCCGAGATTACAAATATCATTGTATTTTTGTTGCAATTTTTATATTTATAGCATCTATTGCAAATGTAAGGGGAACGGTATTTTTAAAAACACTTATTGATGATTATATTAAACCTTGCTTGGGAAACGCAAATCCCAATTTTACACCTCTTTTAATTGCAATATTAAAAATGGCTGGCATTTACCTTTTGGGGGCCTTAAGTAATTTTCTTTATAACAGAATAATGGTTGATGTAACTCAGGGCACTTTAAAAAATGTTCGTGACGATATATTTACTCATATGGAAACTCTTCCACTAAAATATTTTGATACACACCCTCACGGGGACATAATGAGTATATATACCAATGATACAGATACATTAAGACAGTTAATTTCACAAAGCATACCACAGCTGATATCCTCCGTGGTAACATTAATAAGCGTATTTGTGTCTATGATAATCATAAGCATTCCTGTAACTCTGTTTGTTTTAATTACAGTTGTGATAATGATGATTGCAACAAAAGTAATAGGCGGAAAGAGTGGCGCAAACTTTATTGCACAGCAAAAAAAGCTTGGAGAGTTAAACGGTTACATTGAAGAAATGATTGAAGGACAAAAAGTAGTAAAAGCTTTTTGCCATGAAGAGCAAACCAAGAATAATTTCGATAAATTAAATGTAAAGCTTTTCGAAAGTGCTGACAGGGCAAACAGATATGCAAATATATTAATGCCTATTATGGGTAATTTAGGACACTTCAATTATGTTATAACTTTGATTGTGGGCTCACTGATTGCAATTTTATCTAATGAAACAATGTTAACACTTGGTGGACTTGTAGCCTTTTTGCAATTAAACAGAAGTTTTACTATGCCTCTTAATCAGCTTTCCATGCAGTTTAATTCAATAGTAATGGCTTTAGCTGGTGCAAACCGCATATTTGAACTTTTAGAGCAAGAACCCGAGCAGGATAACGGTTATGTAACATTGGTAAATGCCAATATAGATGAAAATGGAAACATTACCGAATCAGAAAAAAGAACAGGGCACTGGGCGTGGAAACACCCTCACGGTGATGGCACGGTTACCTATACTAAACTTAAAGGCGATGTGGTTATAGAGGATGTTGTCTTCGGATATAATGAGAAAAAGACAGTTCTTAAAAACATAAATATATATGCAAAACCGGGACAAAAGGTGGCGTTTGTTGGCTCAACGGGAGCGGGTAAAACTACAATAACAAATTTAATTAACAGATTTTACGATGTTAATGAAGGTAAAATAAGGTATGACGGTATTAATATCACTAAAATCAAAAAAGACGATTTGAGAAGGTCTTTGGGAATAGTATTGCAAGACACCAATTTGTTTACAGGCACTGTATATGACAACTTAAGATATGGACGGTTAGACGCGACCAATGAAGAAATCATAGAAGCTGCAAAACTTGCAAACGCACACGGGTTTATTGAACTTCTACCAGACGGATACAATACAGTCCTCAAAGGGAACGGTGCAAATCTTTCTCAAGGTCAAAGACAGCTTTTGTCGATAGCAAGAGCAGCAGTTGCAGACCCTCCTGTTTTAATTTTGGACGAAGCAACTTCATCTATTGATACAAGAACCGAAGTTATAGTCCAAAAGGGAATGGATGGACTTATGAAAGGAAGAACCGTATTTGTAATTGCACACCGTCTTTCAACTGTAAGAAATTCTGATGTTATAATGGTTTTGGAAAACGGAGAAATTATAGAAAGAGGAAACCACGAAGACCTTATAGAAAAGAAAGGGAAATACTATCAGCTCTACACAGGGGCCTTTGAGCTTTCATAAAAAAAAGACTGAAACAAAAGTTTCAGTCTTTTTTTATTGTTTTATAAGTATTCCGTAAGGTGAAATTGTATTATCATCCCAAGAATACTTTTTGTTACTTCTGTTAATATAAAGTTTGAATTCTTTTCCATCAAGTAATCTTGTTATACAAAACACATCCTGATTTTCGGCAAGAAAAACTGTTTCGCCTTGTTTTAAAATATTTGAGTTTGCTCTTAAATCAGATGCTTCCTTATAAAGATTAAATATTTCTTTGTTTTCATTCCCCCATGGGTAAGTTTTTCTGTTGTCAGGATCTTTATAACCTGTAACACCTGCTTCATCACCGTAATAGATGCAGGGCAGACCAGGGAAGAAGAAAAGAGCATATACCAACATTTTTAAAATGTTTATAGCATTGTCGCAGTTTACATCCGATACAACAGTTAAAATTCTTTCTATATCGTGTGTTCCTAAAAAGTTAAAGTTACCCATAAAGCGCTCTTTGGGATAGTTTTCCATAAGTGTTGAAAAGATGTTTTTAAGGTCAAAAGCAGATATCTCACCTTTTATAAACCTTACCATATTATCCCTGAATGGATAATTCATAACAGAGTCTAATTCGCCTTTTGTGAAGTATGATTTTAAAGTATCATACGCCACTTTGTTTGATGCATCTTCCCACACTTCACCCATAACTATTTTGTCATCACCAAAACTTTTTACAGTTGAATAAAGTTCCTGCAAGAATGAGTCGGATAACTCATCTGCTACATCTAAACGCCAGCCACCGATTTTTTTGTTAGTCCATTTTTTAATAACGCTGTCTTCATCTGATATAATGTAATTTCTAAATGATTCATTTTCTTTATTTACTGTAGGCAAATCCATAACGCCCCACCAACTTTTGTATTCGGTTGGGTAGTTGTCAAACATAAACCAATCATAATATGGTGAAGAAGTGCTTTGATATGCGCCAATCGAAGTATATTTCCCAAACTTATTAAAATATACACTGTCTGCCCCTGTGTGATTAAAAACACCGTCTAAAATGATTTTTATACCAAGACTTTCGGCTGTATCTAAAAGACGGTCAAAGTCTTCTTCGGTGCCAAGCAGAGAATCAATCTTTTTATAATCAGCAGTATTGTAACGGTGATTGGAACAGGATTCAAAAATTGGGTTTAAGTAAATAACAGAAACATTAAGTTGTTTTAAATAGGGGAGCTTGTCAATAATACCTTGTATGTTTCCGCCAAAAAAATCCCATTTTGCTATTTCATTTCCGTTTTTTATATACTTTGGAGTGTCATACCAGTTATCATAATAGTAAACATCTGTTTTAGATTTAATAATATTATTACCAATGTTAAAACGGTCAGGAAATATTTGATATGCAATTCCTTCTTTGTACCAATCAGGAGTTTTAATCTTATTTTCATAAATGGTTAGTTGAAATGGTGTTTCTTTGTTGAACGAAAAAATGGCTACACCCTTTCCAGAGTTGTTAAGATATATTTTTATACCTTGATCAGATACAAGTAAAAAGTTATAAAAAACAAGCCCACACTCAGGAAAAGAGGTTTCAAGACAAAAACCGTCAGCACACTTATCCATTTTTAATGATTTATCATTATATAAAAAATAAGCTTCTGAAATAGAGGTGCACTTAATATTAAATTTTACCTTTTCTAAAACTTGCAAGGCTCCAAAAGGAGCCTTGCAAGTTTTATCCCAAGCGTTATAGTAAATCATAAAATCACCTTATTTAACAAAACATGGGTCAATGTTCCAGATGTCTTTTGCGTAATTTCTTATTGTGTTATCACTTGAAAATCTTCCTGATTTTGCAACATTTATAATTGCAGAACGATACCAGGTATCTTTATCCTGATATTTATTTACCAAAACTTCATTTGCTTTAACATAAGCATCAAAATCTTTTAACACGAAGAATTCATCATTCCATGTTACAAGATGGTTAAATATTTCCTCAAACTTGCTGAAGTCTTCGATGTAGAAATTGGTTTTAAGTTGGTCTAAAACCTTTTTAACTCTCTGGTCATTATTATATATGTCTGACGATAAATAACCACCGTGCTGATAATAGTTGATAACTTCATCACTTGATAAACCAAATGTAACAATATTGTCATCACCAACAGCTTCATGTATTTCTACATTTGCGCCGTCCATTGTAGCAAGTGTAATTGCACCGTTCATCATAAATTTCATATTACTTGTGCCTGATGCTTCTTTTGATGCAGTGGAAATCTGTAAACTTACATCTGCGGCAGGTATAATCCTTTCAGCAAGGTCAACATTGTAATTTGGAATAAATATTACTTTGAGTTTTCCACCTATCCTTGGGTCATTGTTTACCTTTGCTGCAACAGCGTGAATAAGTTTAATAACCTTTTTTGCGAGGCTGTATGAAGAAAAAGCCTTTGCTCCAAATACAAATGTTCTTGGTTGGAACTCCATATCAGGATTTTCAAGTAACATATTGTATAAATGCATAATGTATAAAATGTTAAGGGTTTGTCTTTTATATGCGTGTAATCTTTTAACCTGTGCGCTGTATAAACTGTGCGATTCTAATTTTACATCATAGGTTTTTGCAACAAAATCTATAAATTCTAATTTTTTGTTATGTTTAACCCTTCTGAAATCTTCACGGAAAGCTTTATCGTCAGCAAAAGGCATTAAATCCTCAAGCCTTTCAGGGTCTTTTATCCATTTATCACCAATGGCATCTGTAATAAGGTTTGCAAGTGTTGGGTTCGCAGAAATAAGCCATCTTCTGTGGGTGATACCATTTGTCTTGTTGTTGAATTTACCCGGATAAAATTCATGGAAATCTTTAAGCTCCTGATTTTTAAGAATGTCTGTATGAAGCGCAGCAACACCGTTAACAGAATGGGAACCCACAATAGCAAGATTAGCCATTCTTACTTTGTTATCCCAAAGTATTGCCATTTTTGACCTTTTGGCAGTATCGTTGCCGTACTTACTGATAATCTTTTCGTCAAATCTTCTGCTTATTTCTTCAATAATCATATAAACACGGGGAAGAAGCGATTTCATAAGAGGAATATCAATTTTTTCCAAAGCTTCTGCCATAATGGTGTGGTTTGTATATGCCATCGTTTTTGTTGTAATATCCCAGGCTGTTGTCCATGGAATATTTTCTTCATCTATTAATATTCTCATAAGTTCTGCAACAGCTAAAGACGGATGAGTGTCATTTATATGAACGCTGTGGTATTCGTTAAAGCGAAGCATAGAATATCCAAGTTTTTTGTGCTTTTTGATAATGCTCTGAAGACCTGCGCTGACAAAGAAATATTCTTGCTTTAAGCGAAGTTCTTTACCAGATGGTGTAGAATCATCAGGATAGAGAATATTGGAAATGATTTCTGTGTTATATTTTTCTTCAACAGCTTTTAAATATTCACCGTGTGAAAAATCAGAAAAGTTTACATCTTCACCGATTACTTTTGCACTCCACAGTCTTAATGTGTTAACATTCTTACAGTCGTATCCTACGATAGGCGTATCATAAGGGACTGCCAACACTTCTTCGTAATTTTTGTGCTGAACCTGTATTTCACCGTGGCTGTCAATATCAACATCAACCTCACCGCCGAATTTTACGGTAACAGCTTCATCATCTCTTCTCATTTCCCAGATGTTTTCATACTTTAACCAGTTATCAGTTTCTTCAACCTGATACCCGTCTTTAATGGTTTGCTTAAATAAGCCGTATTTGTATCTTATACCCTGACCATATGCAGGAACGCCTGTTGAACTCATAGAGTCTAAAAAACATGCCGCAAGTCTTCCAAGACCACCATTGCCAAGACCAGGTTCAATTTCAGTTTCTTTAATTTGTTCTAAGTCAATTCCAAGCTCTGAAAGAGCCTCTGTGCATTTATCTTTTATACCTAAGTTGATGAGAGAAGTGTCTAAAAGTTTTCCCAAAAGAAATTCCATTGAGAAATAATGAACTTGTTTAACTCCGTCTTTATTGTACTGATTTTTAGACTCATACCAATACTGTGTGATGTAGTCTCTTACAACTCTGCCTAAAGCTTCATATATCTGGAGTGGGTGAGCCTGAGACACATCTTTAGCATATCTTGATACAAGTTTGTTTTTAAAGTCTGTTTTGATTTGTTCCTTTGTTATGTTTAACATTTTTAAAATTGCCTTTCTGCCCGATTGAAAATATTTTAGTGAGGCTTTTATGGGCTGCACTTTAAAGCCTGAATTTTATTTTAGTAAATTGTTATATACTGTTGTGTAATTGTCTGTCGCTGTCTCCCAACTGAAAGCACCTTTCATAGCACGTCTTACAAGTTTATTCCAGTTAACTCTGTTGTTTTTATAAACATTTACTGCATAACGGATAACATTTAACATATCGTGTGCATTAAAGTTAGAGAACGAAAAACCGTTACCTGTGTTTTCATATTCGTTGTAAGGTGCAACGGTGTCTTTAAGACCGCCAGTTTCTCTTACAATAGGAATTGAACCGTATCTTAATGCAATTAATTGACCCAAACCGCAAGGTTCAAACAAAGACGGCATTAAAAACATATCAGATGCTGCATAAATTTTCCTTGAGAGTTCATCGGAAAAAGTTATATTAACAGAAACTCTTTCTGGATATCTTGACTTATAGTATTTAAATACATCTTCATACTTTTTATCACCTGTACCAAGGAGTACAAGCTGTACACCTTCAGCCATAATTTCTTCCATTACTGATATTACAAGGTCAAACCCTTTTTGAGGGGTAAGTCTTGAAACAATACCAATCATAGGAACATCTTCACTTTCATAAAGGCCTAATTGCTTTTGAAGCTCAATTTTGTTTTTAACTTTATTTTCTATTCTTACAGGATTGTAGTTAGCAAATATTTTGTCATCAGTTTTAGGATTAAATAACTCATAGTCAATACCATTTAATATGCCCTGTAATTTGTTGTTGTACTGATTTAAAACGCCCTCTAATCCTTCACCATAAAAATCATTTTGAATTTCTGTTGCATAAGTAGGACTAACGGTGTTTACGTAGTCGGAAAAAACTATGCCACCTTTCATAAATGAAATACAGTCATAGAATTTTAATTTGTCGTCTGTAAAGTAGCCAAGGTCAAGGCCTAAAAGTTCAGTTAAAACTTGCTGTGGGAATATTCCCTGGAACTTAAGGTTGTGGATTGAATACAAAACCTTTGCATAAGCTTTTGTGCCCTGATAAAAATGACGCATCAAAACAGGCACCATACCTGTGTGCCAGTCGTTACAGTGAATTATATCCGGCTCAAAGTCCATATGAAGAATTGATTCTAAAATCGCTCTGTCTAAAAAGGCAAATCTTTCACCATCATCATAATATCCGTAAGCTCCGCCTCTTTTAAAGTAGAATTCATTATCGATAAAGTAAAAAACGGTATTACCTAAAGTATATTTTAAAAGTCCGCAGTACTGATTTCTCCATCCCACGGGGACAGTAAATTCTGCTACTTTCTCCATACCATCTTTGAAATGCTGAGGTATATCCTGATAAAGTGGACAAATAACACGGGTTTCATAACCCTTATTGTTAAGTTCCTTTGGAAGAGCATAGGCAACATCGCCAAGTCCTCCTGTTTTGATAAAGGGATATACTTCTGAAGTTGCAAATAAAATTTTTGCCATCGAAATCATTCCTTTCAGCAAATTATTTCTTACATAGTATAGCACATTTTTATGCTTTTGTCAGCAAAAAAAACATATTATTTTGCAAAAAATAAATATTTTTAAAAAAATTTTAAAAAAACTATTGAAATTTTTAAAAAAATGTATTATTATATAGTCGAGGTGGGTGAAAATGCCACAAAGTGGTTTAAAAATGTGGAGAAGTGGTAAATTTCAAAAACACCACCCAATTGTAGAAGAAAGGAGTTTTGCAAATGTTAATCGGTGAATATACACATTCTGTTGATGCAAAAGGCAGAATTATTTTACCTGCAAAATTCCGTGAAGATATGGGAAGTCATTTTTATGTAACCATAGGCTTTGACAAATGTTTACGAGCTTATCCGTTTTTAGAATGGAATAAGTATATGGAAAACATTTCAGCACTTCCTGACAGTGATGAGGGTGCAAGAAAGTTTAAAAGAGCAATAGGCTCAAATTCATTTGAATGTGAAATTGATAAACAGGGAAGAGTTTTAATTTCAGGCAAATTAAGAGAGTATGCAGTTTTAAACGAAGATGTTGTCATTATAGGACAGACAACTTATATTGAATTCTGGAATAAAGATATTTGGGATGCTTACAATCAGACTGAAGGTTACAATATTGATGATCTTGCAGGTATGATGGCATCATACGGATTATAATTATGGAATTTTCACATATTTCGGTGCTTATTGATGAAAGTATAGAAGCACTTTCTGTAAACAAAATTGGGATATATGTTGACGGGACTTTAGGTGGGGGTGGACACTCCCACCGGATACTTTCATCTTTTGATAAAGTTAAACTTATTGGAATAGACAGAGATGCTGATGCATTACGTGCCGCTAAGGACAGGCTCAAAGACTTTGGCGACAGAGTGATTTATCACAAAGGTAACTATTGTGAAATAAAGAGCATTTTAGTAAAATACGGTGTTGACAAGATTGACGGCGCCATATTGGATTTAGGGGTATCTTCCTATCAGCTTGACAACGCAGACCGAGGTTTTTCATATAACAAAGATGCTCGTCTTGATATGAGAATGGATCAGGAACAGAAACTTACTGCTTACGATGTTATAAATACATATTCTAGGAATGATTTAGCAAGAATTTTCTCTGCATACGGAGAGGAACGTTTCTCAATGCAGATAGCAAATAAAATTGAAGCTTTCAGGCAAACAAAACCTGTTGAAACAACATTTGAACTTGTAGAGTTAATTAAAGCCGGTATTCCTGCTGCGAAAAGACGGGAAGGCGGACACCCGGCCAAAAGAGTTTTTCAGGCTGTGAGAATAGAAGTAAATAATGAACTCGGTGTTTTAAAGCAATCTGCCATAGATTTCTTTGATGCTTTAAAACCGGGCGGAAGACTTGCAATAATTACTTTTCATTCATTAGAGGACAGAATTATAAAATCAGTATTTGCAGACCTATGCAAAGGTTGTACCTGCCCACCGGACTTTCCGATATGTGTATGTGGCAACAAGCCAAAAGGGAAACTGATTTTTAAAAAACCAGTTATTGCAACAAAAGAAGAACTTAAAAACAACTCAAGAGCTGAATGTGCGAAATTAAGAGTTATTGAAAAACTATAGAAGGGAAGAATATAATGCCACCGGAATACGCTTATAATCATTACGGATATCCTCTTCAGGAAGAAAACCAAAGACAACTTAAAATATATAAAAATGCATCTAAAAGAAAAAAGAAAAGATATGTTGTTACCGAAACAGCTAAAACGAGAGTTCTTTGTGCATTGTTCGTCCTTCTTGCACTTACTGTTATGATAAGATATGCTGTTATTAATGATCTTACAATGCAAAACAGCGTTATGGCAGAATCTTTAAAGTCATTGACAGCGGAAAATCAACAGGCAGTTGTGTATATTAATTCAACTACGGATTTAGGTGTTGTTGAACAAGTTGCTACAGAAGAACTTGACATGAAAAAACCTGACGGAAATCAGGTGGTAAGACTCTCGCTTGACATGAGCAACAGAACGGTTAAACCACAAAAGACACAAAGTAATTTTGCTAAAGGAGCTAAAAAAGTAATAGCTTTTGCAATGGAATATTTGTATTAAGGGATTACTATAATTACAAGTGAAAACCTTAGATGGAGTAATAAAGGGGTTAAGAGGATTTGTCGCACGGATGAAATCCTCTTTTGCGCATTTAATATATAGGGAGGATAATATATGAAAACAGGTAGAACCTCAAAAAAAAGAATCAGAATTTATATTATTTTCCTGATGGTTGTTGCGCTAATACTAGCTCTTCGTATAGGTTATTGGCAATTCGTAAAAGGAGACTTTTTGCAAAAACAGGCAATTGACCAACAGACAAGAGATACTAAAATAATCTCAAAAAGAGGGACTATTTACGACAGAAACATGAAACCATTGGCGGTTAGTGCTACAGCTGAAACGGTTACAGTAAGTCCAAGCGAAATTATGATTGATAAAAGTGAGAAAGAAACTGCAAAATATTTGTCGGACATTTTGGAATTAGAATATGATGATGTTTATAAAAAAGTAACAACTAATCTTGCTTTTATGGAAATAAAAAAAAGAATTTCGTCTGAACAGGCAGAAAAAATTAAGGCCCTAAAAGCTGAGGATAAGTTAAAAGGTGTGTACTTAAGTGAGGATTCAAAAAGATATTATCCATATAACAACTTTGCATCACATGTAATAGGTTTTACAGGTAGTGATAATCAGGGACTTTCGGGAATTGAACTTCAGTACGATAAATATTTAAAAGGTGTTTCAGGAAGAATAATAGCAGCTAAAAACGCTGCAGGAAGCGATATGCCTTATCAATATGAGGAATATTATAATTCTCAGGACGGATTAAATGTAGTTTTAACAATCGATGAAGTTATACAGCATTATGTAGAACAAGAACTTGAAAATGCTGTTGTAGACAATGATGTTAAAAACGGCACAGCAGCAATTGTAATGGATATTAAAACAGGTGAAATACTTGCTATGGCAACAAAACCTGATTTTAATTTAAACGAACCTATGGTTGTTACAAACCAGGCTGACCTTGAGATTATAAATCAGTATGAAGAGGGAAGTAAAGAATATAATATAGAAACTATTAATGCAAGAAACAAAATGTGGAGAAACAAAGCGGTTGTTGACTCTTACGAGCCTGGTTCGACTTTTAAAATTTTCACTTCTGCTATTGCTTTGGAGGAAAATCTTGTAAGTTATGCAGATAGGTTTACCTGCAGTGGTGCTAAACAAATTGCTGACCGTCATATTGAGTGTTCAAAAAGGTCAGGACACGGTGTCCAAACCTTTGCAGAAGCACTTCAGAACTCGTGCAATCCAGCTTTTATGGAGATAGGTTCAAGAATATCTACAGATATATTTTTTGATTATGTTAAAGGGTTTGGATTCAGAGATTTAACCGGAATTGATTTACCTGGTGAAGCAAATGGTATATTTTTTGATAAAAGTATTTTCGGAGTTGTTGAAAATGCAACATCGTCTTTCGGTCAGGGTTTTCAGATAACTCCTATACAACTTATAAGTGCAGTAAGTGCTGTTGCGAATGGCGGCAGATACATGAAACCACACTTGGTGAGAGAATTAACAGATTCATCAGGGAATACAGTAAGCAAAATTGAACCACAGTTTGTAAGACAAATTGTGTCAGAGGAAACAAGCAAAACACTATGCACAATGCTTGAACAGGTAGTTGCCGTAGGCGGTGGAAAGAATGCATATGTTCAGGGATTCAGGGTTGCAGGTAAAACAGGAACAAGTGAAAAACAACCAAGAAGTGCAGGTAAAAAAATTGCATCAATGGTAGGTTTTGCACCTGCTGATGACCCTAAGATTGCTGTGTTGGTTATGCTTGACGAACCTGAAGGAGGACAATATTTCGGTGGTGTTGTTGCAGCACCTGTATTAGGAAATATCATTGATAATGTTTTAAACTATATGTCGGTTGAGCAAAGACTTACAGAAGAAGAAAAAGCTCAGGCAGATATAAATATTCCAATGCTTATAGACCTAACACCTCAGGAAGCACAGAAAAAGGCAATTGATGCAGGATTTTCAATTAATATTTACGGGAACGGTAAAAAAGTTATATCTCAGGTTCCTACAAGCAGTGCAAGACTTAAAAAAGGTTCAAATATTATAGCGTACACAACAGAGTCCGAGCCTGAAAAAGTTGTAGTACCCGATGTGCGCAATTTAACAGTTCTTCAGGCTAACTCAAGGATTACAGGCAGTGGACTTAATATGAAAATTGACGGTATAGGAACAGGTAAACAGGATTACACAGCAGAAACTTTTGCAATTTCACAAGACCCTGAAGCAGGTTCGGTTGTGCAAAAGGGTTCAATAGTTTATGTACATTTCAGACACGGTAATTTAGAATAAATCAAGAGGTGAAAAGATGAAACTTAGTTCTCTTTTAGACGGAGTTTTATATAAAGGCAACGCAGATGTTGAAATAAAAGATATAGTTTGTGCATCTAATAAGGTTACAAAAGAGAGTGCGTTTGTGTGCATTGTAGGATATTCTGCAGACGGGCACAACTTTGCACTCCAGGCAGAAAAGAACGGTGCATCTGTAATTGTTGCACTTCATGATATTGAAGGAGTAAGTATCCCTGTTGTTGTAGTGGAAGATACAAGAAAAGTTTTAGGACTTATTTGTTCAAGGTTTTTGGGTGAACCGTCGAAGAAATTTACACTTATCGGTGTAACAGGTACAAACGGCAAAACTACAACAACATACCTTATAAAATCAATTTTAGAGCATAAGGGACATAAAGTTGGTTTAATCGGCACAAATCAGAATATGATTGGCAGTGAGGTTATTGCAACCGACAGAACAACTCCTGATGGATTTGAACTTCAGAAACTCTTTAAGAAAATGGCAGATAACAACTGTGATACAGTAGTAATGGAAGTTTCATCACATGCCTTATATTTGGACAGAGTTTATGGAAGCGACTTTGATATAGGACTTTTCACTAATATTACACAGGATCATCTGGATTTCCATAAAACTATGGAAAACTACCTTGAAGCAAAAACCCTTTTATTCAAAATGTGTAAAAAAGGTGTAGTTAACAAAGACGATGAAAATTCACAGTATGTGTTAGATAATGCAACATGTAAAATGGTTTCTTATTCAATAGACAATGAATCTGATGCAAAAGCAACCAATGTTGTTATGGAGCAAAATGGAGTTAGCTTTGATGCTTTGGGACAGAATTTTACTTTAAATATTCCCGGCAGGTTTTCTGTATATAACGCTATGGGTGCAATACTTGTATGTAAAGAACTGGGAATAGAACCCTTTGATATTGCTATAGGTCTAAAAAAAGCTCAGGGTGTTAGAGGAAGAGCACAGGTTGTTGATATGGGTACAGATTTTACGGTAATTATAGATTATGCTCATACACCTGATGGAATCGAAAACATATTAAAGACGGTTAACGGATTTAAAAAGGGAAGAAGTGTAATTTTGTTTGGTTGCGGTGGCGACAGAGATAATAAAAAAAGACCAATTATGGGTGAAATAGCAACTCGCTTAGCTGACTACACAATAATAACATCAGATAACCCAAGAACTGAAAATCCAACAGCAATAATTAATGAAATAGTTGAAGGGATACATAAGGATAAACCTTATAAGATTATTGAAAACAGAAAAGATGCAATTGTTTATGCAATTAAAAATGCAAAAAAGAATGATGTTATTATATTAGCAGGTAAAGGCCACGAAACATACCAGACTATTGGAACTGAAAACTTCCACTTTAACGAAGAAGAAATTCTACTGTCAATAAAAAAAGATTTGTAAAGAAGGTAATTTGATGCTTGAAATGACAATTAAAGAAGTAATAGAAGCAACAGGCGGAAAGCTTTTAAAAGGATCACTTAATGCTAAATTTAAAGATGTTGAAAGAGATTCAAGAGTTTCATGCACAGATAAACTCTTTGTAGCCTTAGTGGGAGAAAATTTTGACGGCAATGATTTTGCTGAAACCGCTGTAAAAAACGGAGCGTCAGGCATTTTAGTATCAAGAGAAATGGATGTTAATACCAATGTGATTTTGGTTGAAGATACAAAAACAGCATTAGGACAGATTGCTACATATTATAGAAATAGATTTACAATTCCCTTTGTTGGGATTACAGGTAGTGTTGGTAAAACCACAACTAAAGATATGATAGCCTGTGTGCTTTCTTATAAATTCAGTGTTTTAAGCACTTCGGGAAATTTCAATAACGAAATAGGATTACCTTTAACACTTTTAAAATTAAATAATGAACACGAAATAGGGGTAACTGAAATGGGAATGTCTGGCTTTGGCGAAATTGACAGATTATCAAAAATGGTTCACCCCAAATGTGCTGTTTTTACAAACATTGGCTTATCCCATGTTGAAAAACTTGGTTCAAGAGAAAACATCTTAAAAGCCAAAGCAGAAATGCTTAATAATTTAGAAGAAGATGGTTATGTAGTTTTAAGTGGTGATGATGATATGCTAATTACATTAAAAGAAAACTTGAAAAACTGCATTTATTATGGAATAGAAAATAAAGAATGCGAAGTTTTTGCTGGAAATATTAAACAAACCGATAAAAATCAGACCTCGTTTTTAGTAAATTATAAAGGTGAAAAACTTGAAATGACAATACCGGTGCTAGGCGAACATAATGTAAAAAATGCACTGGCTGCAATATGTGTTGCAAAATATTTTGGTCTTTCACTTATTGATGTTAAAAATGCACTTTTAAATTTTGTTCCCGGTAACATGAGACAAAATATAATTGAACTTAATGGAATAACAGTTATAAACGATTGCTACAATGCCAGTCCTACATCAGTTCAGGCAGGACTTAAGATTTTAAATCAGATTGACAGTAACGGAAGAAAAATTGCAATTTTAGGCGATATGCTTGAAATGGGTGATTTGTCAGATGAGGCACACAAAACTGTAGGCGAATATGTTGTGGAAAATAAAGTTGATTTTCTTATCACTATCGGTGAAAAAAGCAAAAAAATTGTTGAAGGTGCGTTCAAAAAAGGATTTAATCAAAATAACACGAGATGCTTTTTGACAAATAAAGAAGCTATAGACTTTATAGACGGTTTCTTACAAAAAAACGATATAGTTTTGGTTAAAGCGTCAAGAGGAATGAAACTTGAAGAGATTGTAGAACATATTATAGAGTTTTAACAATAAGGCAAAGGAGTATAAAGATGAAAGCAACTATTATAATAGCGTTTATAGTGTCTTTTATTATTAATCTTATAATAACACCTTTATTGATACCTGTTTTAAAAGCATTAAAAGCAGGGCAGACAATAAGGGAAATAGGTCCTAAATGGCACGAGAAAAAAGGTGGAACTCCGACTATGGGAGGAATAGGTTTTTTAGTAGTTGTAACACTTACATGCCTTATATTAGTTAAATCGGTACAGGTTAAATTAGCTCTTGTCTTTGCACTCTTGTATGGCATAATAGGTTTTATGGATGACTTTATTAAAGTAGTACTTAAACGAAATTTAGGATTAAACGAAAAACAAAAACTATTACTTCAGATAATAGTAACAGTTTTATTCTTATTGATTTGCGTAAATAAAGGTTATATTGACACAACAATATGGATACCGTTTTTCAATATAACATTTGATTTTGACTGGTTTTATATAATCTTTATTTCGGTATTTATGATTGGATTTACCAACGCAGTTAATTTAACTGACGGACTTGACGGTCTTGCAGCATCAGTTACAAGCATAGTTTGTATATTCTTTGTGTTTGCATCTTATGTTTTAACAGATAATGCAGTGCATCTTGGAGATGTTGGCGTTTTCTCAGCTTCGCTTTTGGGAGCATTAATGGCATTTTTAGCATTTAATTTCCACCCTGCAAAACTGTTTATGGGTGATACAGGTTCTTTATATTTGGGCGGAGCAGTTGCGATATTTTCCATACTTTTAAAAATAGAACTTATTTTAGTATTAGTTGGCATTATTTATGTTGTTGAAGCGTTTTCTGTTATTATTCAGGTTTTGTGGTATAAAACAACAAAAAAGAGAGTGTTTTTAATGGCACCAATTCATCATCATTTTGAAATGAAAAAAGTAAAGGAAACTAAAATAGTATTTGCATTTTCATTAGTAACTTTAATTGCATGTATTATAAGTTTTATTTCGTTAATCTAAATATCAGGGGGTAAATGAGCATTGAAAAGGAAACGAAAAGCATCAGGCGGTCTTATGTTAACTTTTAAAGAAAACTTAACAGGAATTGATAAACCGTTACTGGTAATTATTTTTGTTTTGTTTTTCATAGGTTCGCTTACCTGCTTTAGTGCATCTGCACCTTACGCATCTGTTACATTTGGTGATAGCTATAAATTCTTAAAAGACCAGCTGATGTGGGGACTTATTGGAATAGTATTTATGCTTGTTATCGCTATGTTCGACTACAGAATAATAAAAAAATATTCAAAGCATTTATACATATTATCATTTATATTAATGCTTATAACTTTAGCGATGCCGGCAATTAACGGTGCAAAAAGATGGATATCACTACCCGGACTTTCCTTCCAGCCATCAGAGCTTGTGAAAATTGTTTTAATAGTTGTTATGGCGCAAATACTTGAAAAGAAAGACTGGAATAATAAAATAAGACTAGATACAAGAAACAAACTAAAAGAGGGACTATTAAATTACTTGGTTTTTTTGATATATTTTTTGCCATTAGTTCCTTTTGCGGGCGTAGCAGCACTACAGCCTCATTTTAGTTGCTTGTTGATTTTAGGTGCTATAACAGTTGTTATTATATTTGCATCAGGTGCTGATATTAAATATTTTTTATTCAGTGCATTAATGATTGTGCCAGCACTTGTAGCTTATGCACTGTCGGCAGATTACAGAATTTCAAGACTTACTTCATTTTTAGACCCGTTTAAAGACAGACTCGGTTCAGGTTATCAGGCAGTTCAGTCGCTGTTAGCAATTGGCTCGGGTGGTCTTTTTGGATTAGGTGCAGGTCAAAGTAGACAAAAATATCTTTATATCCCTGAACCACAAAACGATTTTGTCTTTTCAATCCTTTGTGAAGAGATGGGATTTATCGGTGCAATTGCAGTAATACTTTTATTTATGTTTTTCATAATAAGAGGTCTTAAAATAGCTATGAATGCTGAAGATAAATATGGCCTTTTAATAGCCGTGGGTATAACTACATTAATTGGGGTTGAAGCATTAGGAAATATTGCTGTTGTAACAGCAACAATTCCTGCAACGGGAATACCACTTCCATTTTTCAGTGCCGGTGGTTCATCATTGGTGTTTTTGTTTATAGGACTTGGCATTTTGCTTAGCATTTCTAAAAACTGTAACAGAAAATAATCTACTTTCATATATTTAAACTGTGGAGGTAGTTGCATGGAGTATATCAAAATTACGGGAGGCAAAGCTTTACAGGGGGAACTCAATGTTCAGGGCTCAAAAAATGCTGCACTTCCGATTCTTGCGGCAACGCTTTTAAACAGTGGTGAAAGTATTATACATAATTGTCCTAAAATTGATGATGTTTTTTCAGCCCTTGAAATACTGAAACTATTTGGTTGCGATGTTGAGTTTATAAATGGTACTGTTACAGTGAATTCAAAAAATGCAGCATACACAGATATACCTGATGGTTTGGTTAAAAAAATGCGTTCATCGGTTATGTTTGCAGGAAGTATACTTTCAAGGTTTGGCAAATGTGCATTAAGTCAGCCGGGTGGATGCAAAATAGGTCAAAGACCTATTGATATGCATATAAATGCATTTAAAATACTGGGTGCAAAAATAGATGAGTCAGATGATAGATATAACATTAAAATTAATAAAAAAATTGATGGTAATTTAAAATTACCTTTCCCAAGTGTTGGGGTAACAGAGAACATAATGCTTCTTTGTGCAGGAATTCCTTGCGATATCTTTGTTGACAATGTAGCAAGAGAACCTGAAATTGAAAACTTGGCCGAATATCTTAATAAGCTAGGAGCAAATATTTATGGTGCCGGAACCTCAAGTATGAGAATAATAGGGGGCATAACAAGGCAAAATGTTGAACACAAAATAATTCCTGACAGAATTGCACTTTCCACATACATCATGGGAGTGTGTGCGTGTGGCGGTAAATGTGTTTTACATAATTCAAACGCAATGCATATATCAAAAGTTTGTGAACTTGTACAAAATATGGGCGCTTCAATAAAGAAAGATAGCGATAAAATCATAATTAAATCTGATTTGAGACCTAAATGCTTTGAGATTTCAGCTGATATATATCCCTGTTTTCCTACAGATGCACAGCCACTTGCTGCTGTGTGCGCATGTGTAGCAGACGGGACATCTGTAATAAGAGATAAAGTTTTCCCCGAAAGATTTAATTATTCAAAAGCGTTTTTAGAGTTTGGATCAGATATAACAAAAGGGGATTATGGTATAAAAATTAAGGGGAGGAATAAACTTCACGGAGCAAAAGTCAACGCTGAAGAATTACGAGGCGGAGCATCACTTGTTCTTATGGGGCTTTGTGCCGAAGGAGAGAGCCGTATAGGAAATACAGAATTTATAAAAAGAGGTTATTCTGATATAGTTAATGACTTTTATTTGCTTGGCGGAGATATAAAAACAGTCAATTAATGAGAAAATATAAAGTAACAAGAAAAACGAAACCTACGGGAAATATAGTTGAGTTCGAATCCGCAGGAAAAAAGAAAAAGAAGAAGCGTAAGTTAAAAACCGCGGTGGTTGTATTAATAATCGCCGCAGTTATAACCTTTTTGCTTTCTCCTGTGTTTAATATAAAATATATAAATGTTATAAACAATGAAAAAGTATCGCAAAATAATATTTTATCTTTAAGTAGTATAAAAATCGGCTCAAATATGTTTAAAGTTAACATTAAGGAAACTAAAGAGAGAATTAAAACCATACCGTATATACAAGACGCAAATATATTCAGAAACTTAAAAGGTGAAATTACAATATCAGTTACTGAAAGACAACCTGCGTTTTATTTTAAAAAAGGGACAGGCTATTTACTCTCTGATAAAGAGGGAAGATATTTGGAAATGTTATCTAAAAAGCCATATGGTCTTGCAAGTATAACCGGAATTGATATTGGATCTGGGAAATTAGGAGAATTTGTTTCTGAAAAATACAGCAATAATTTAACATCTCTAATCAATCTTTTAACAGAATTTAAGAATTTAGGGATTGACAGCAGAGTTTCTGAAATTAATATTAAAAACCCGGACAACCTTACATTTATATTTGACGGAAACAAAAAAATTGTAATGGGTAAAAATTTCAGGACAGATTATAAACTAATGATGCTTAAAGCAACAATAGAAGAAATAGCACCGTCAGAAAAAGGAACAATTGATTTGTCAAAAGAGGGTAAGGCGCTTTTCACGCCTTCAGAATAAAGTTGTAAATAAATTGCAAATTAATATTTACAATTTGCAAAAAATGTAATATAATAAGAAGTAATCTAAGAATAATAGATTATGTGAGGAGGATTAGAATATGGCAATTGATGTTATCGTAAATGATTTAAATGTTACTCAAATTAAAGTCGTAGGTTGTGGCGGCGGCGGAAATAACGCTGTTAACACTATGGTTAAAGCAGGTTTAAAGGGTGTAGAATTTATAGCTATCAACACAGATGCTCAAGCACTTTTAACATCTGAAGCTGATGTAAAAATACAAATTGGTGAAAAACTTACTAAAGGTCTTGGTGCCGGTGCAGATCCCGAAATCGGCAGAAAAGCTGCTGAAGAAAGCGAAGATGAAATTGCTCAGGCTTTAAAAGGTGCCGATATGGTATTCGTTACCGCAGGTATGGGTGGTGGAACAGGTACAGGTTCAGCACCAATAGTTGCAAAAGTGGCAAGAGAACTTGGTATACTTACAGTTGGTGTTGTAACGAAACCATTTACTTTTGAAGGTAAATTAAGAACTGAAAACGCATTAAATGGT
>JAZSNJ010000019.1:0-10993 GCA_045536355.1 Clostridia bacterium
GTTATAAAATCCTTCACTAACTAATTTTTCAAAGTTTTCAACAGTTTGTGGAGCAAAATCTTTATAAAGTTCAAGCTTAATCTGTTTTCCGTTTTCCATAGTAATTACAACCATTATTTGTCCTCCTTAATCATTTGTATAACTTTCCTCAAAACCGATCTTGCAGTTTTATTTCTCACTAAATTGCGTGAACCGGTAAAATGATATTTATAAACTGTGCATCCTTTATTTGTTGCAATTCCAATATACACAAGCCCTACAGGTTTGGATACTGTTCCCCCTGTAGGTCCTGCAATACCTGTAACCGAAACACCAATGTCGGCTTCAGAGCATTTTTTTACGCCTTCTGCCATTTCTTTTGCTGTTTGATGGCTTACTGCACCATGTTCTTTTAAAGTTTCTTCTTTTACTTTAAGGTTTTTAATTTTTGCATCGTTAGAATAAGTAACATAACTTTCGTTAAAAACATCTGATGCTCCAGGCACATTACCAATCATAGATGCAACAAGTCCTGCTGTGCAGGATTCTGCGCACGATATAGTCAAACCTCTTTCTTTTAATAATTCTACAAGCTTATATTCCTGGTGTGTGTTAAACATTTTATTACAAGTCCTTTGCTTTAATTATTATAGTTTCAATATTATTTACACATTCATCTATAATTTTTTCCATATCCAATGCTTTTTCAGCATATAAAATAGGCTCAAGCTTTGGTTTGGTTTTAGGATGTTTTGGAACAAACACAGTACAGCAATCTTCATAAGGCAAAATCGAAGTTTCAAAGGTATCAATCTTATGAGAAATAGTTACTATTTCTTCTTTGTCCATTCCAATTAAAGGTCTTATAACAGGCATTGTTGTAGCGACATCAGTAACGGCTAAAGCCTGAAGTGTCTGACTTGCTACCTGACCAATGCTTTCACCTGTAATAAGAGCCAAGCACCCTCTGTTTTCGGCAATCCTTTCCGCAACTTTCATCATAACTCTACGCATAATGACAGTGGTTACATCTTCAGGACATTTTTCATAAATTTCAAGCTGTGGCTTAGTAAAATGAACTATATGAAGCATAAATGTTCCTGCGTAGCCTGATACAATTCTTGCAAGTTTTATAACCTTCTCTTTTGCTCTTTCACTTGTGTAAGGATGTGAATAAAAATGAACTGCCTCAAGTTCAACACCTCTTTTAGCTGTCATATACGCAGCTACAGGACTATCAATACCTCCAGAGAGTAAAACCATTGCTTTGCCATTTGTACCCACAGGCATACCACCTGCACCCAAAATTCTTCCTGCGTGTATATAAGCCGCAAAATCTCTTATTTCAATATCAACAGTAATATCAGGATTATTAACATCCACCTTAAGGTGAGAATAATTTTCGAGTATACATTCACCTACTACAGCACAAATTTCCGGGCTCTTCATAGGAAAAGATTTATCAGAACGCTTTGCATTACACTTAAAGGTTTTTGCGTCCAAAAGCTTATCTTTTAAGTATGATACTGCAGTTTGTTTTATGTTTTCTATATTTTTTTCAGTTTGTGCACAAACTGAAATTGCAACTATGCCAAATATTTTTTTAAGTCTTATAAGTGCAATTTCATAGTCAAATTCACCGTTTGGAATAACATAAATGATGGACTGTGCTTTTTTAATTTTAAATTCTCCGCATTCTGAAATGGTGTGTCTTATAATTTTTATGAGTTTATCTTCGAACAAATGTCTGTTTAAACCTTTTAAAACTATTTCGCCCAATTTCAGCAAAATTATATCATTCATTAAAAAAATTATCTCCTTTTAAATTTCTTCAAAAAACTAACTGAATCAGAGATTTCCGCTACCGCTTTATCAATCTCATCTTTAGTATTAAATACCGAAAGACTTATTCTAATTGTTCCCTCGGCATAGTCTTTATGGGTATTCATAGCATTTATAACATAACTTATTTTTGTGCTTTTTGAATTACACGCCGAACCTGTAGAAACAAAAATTTCTTTTTCCTCTAAAGAGTGAAGTAAAACCTCTCCCCTTACATCTTTGAAAGAAACACTTATTATGTTTACAGGACTTAAATCCCCGTTAATTATAAAATCAGTACACGAAGAAGTTAATTTTGCTACAAAGTATTCTCTTAATTCTTTTAAATAGGCTACCGATTCCAAAAAATGTTTTTTTGTTATTTGAGCAGCTTTACCAAAAGCTAGGATACCCGGCACATTTAATGTTCCTGAACGCAAGTTTTTCTCCTGTCCTCCACCAAAAACAGTTGGTTCTATTCTTACACCTTTCTTAATATATAAAGCGCCTACACCTTTAGGGCCATGAATCTTATGAGAAGAAACAGATATTAAATCTGCCTTTATATCTTTTAACGAAACTTTACCAAATGCCTGAACCGCATCTGTGTGTACTAAAATATCACCCGCAAGTTCCTTAACTTTATTAACCGGCTGAACAACACCTGTTTCATTATTAACAAGCATTACAGAAATGAGCACAGTTTTATCTGTAATTAAAGCTTTTAGTTCTTCCATATCAATTACACCGTTTTCATCAGTTCCGACATAGGAAACATCAAAGCCTAAATTTGCCAGATGATTTACTGAATTTAAAACTGCCTTATGTTCAATTTTAGAGGTAATTATATGGTTACCCTTTGATTTTTTAGCAAGAGCTGCACCAATAAGTGCAATATTGTCAGATTCTGTTCCGCCAGATGTAAAAATTATGTCATCAAAAGGTTTTCCCATTAATTCTGCAACTTGTTTTCTGGCAGTTTCAACTGCTTTTTCGGCGTTAAGCCCCGCTGTATGCAAAGCAGACGGATTATAGTAAAGTGATTTACTCACATTAATATATTCATCTAACACTTCATCAAAAGGTCTTGTTGAAGCACTGTTGTCTAAATAAATCATTCATTCAACCCCTAACATATATATGATACTATATTAAGGAAATTTTTTCAAGAGTTTAACGCGTTTATTTTAAGTAAATCAAGCTCTATTTCGCCTGAATTCACACATAATCTAATGTATTTAAATTTATGTGCTGTGTGATTTTCAAAATTGTACTCTCCGGCTTCAAAATTAACATTTAAAACACTTTTGGTTTTAAATGTTTTATTTGTTGATGTTTCAACTAAAAGTGCCGCTTTTCCCTTTGTGAAAACACTTAAATTAAGATGAGCAAAAGTAGGTTTGTCCAGAGTAAGAACTATCTCTTCACCCGATTTAATTGTTTTATTTTGAAGCAAAACTTCAGTTTTTTGTTTTAATTTATACTTTTCAGTCATTACAAGATATTCGGGAGTTAGTTTTTTAACATTCCCTTTAAGCATACAAAGGCCGCCTTTTATGTAATGCTCATAAATAAAAGCGTTGGTTAAAACGGTTTCATCAAACACTCGCTCTGTATCAATAAATCCAATAAAATTCTCCCCTGTTGCACATTTAATTTTACCGTCAGCATAAAGTTCTGCAAGCAAAAAGGAATTTGGTGTATTGGAAAAAACCTCAACAACTATCTGGTTTAACCCCCATGACACAAAACTTGATATATCAATTTCGTATCCTGTAATTTTATATCCGTCAATTAATGGCTCTA
The DNA here is from genome assembly GCA_045536355.1 of Clostridia bacterium. Taxonomy (GTDB): domain Bacteria; phylum Bacillota; class Clostridia; order RGIG6154; family RGIG6154; genus CAKSDT01. The sequence continues at coordinate 3,607 of JAZSNJ010000019.1, forward strand.
TATAACCTGCAAAATCGCCGTTTACAGTGATTTTTGCGCTTTTGGAACAAGTTATATACAAAATTGCATCTTCACCGTTACAGTCAAAGTTTGCGGCATAAAATGCTGATAACTTGTGTTTTTCTTCAGTTAATTTTAAAGTAATCGGTTTAGCGTAAGTAAACAATTTGTTCCCCTCTTTCAAAATAATTAAAAATATCCGTGTGCTAACACGGATATTATAATATAAATATTTAATTTTTGCAAGAATTATACAGTTAGTTTTTCCTTTAACTTAGATAAGACCTTTTTTTCAATTCTTGATACCTGCACCTGAGATATTCCTAATCTGTCAGCAATCTTTTGCTGAGTTTCTTCTTTAAAATACCTTAGTATAATAATTTGTTTACTCCTTTTATCCAATGAGTCCAACAGTTCATCTATAAGCATTTTGTTGTCCAGCAAATCAAAAGAATTACCAGTTGATTTAATTTTATCAATTTTAAACTCATCATCATTTACAGTTTCGTATAATGACTCACATGAATATGTGTCTTCTATTGCTTCCAAAACATCATCTGTTTCAATATTGAGGTCGGTTGCAATTTCTGATATTGTTGCCTCTCTTCCAAGTCTTATTTTTAGCTTTTCCTTTGAATAATTAATTTTAACAATATTCTCCCTCGACTTTCGCGGCGTTTTTATAATCTGGTTATCTCTTATATGCCTTTTTATTTCCCCCATTATAAGTGGGAATGCATAAGTTGAAAACTGTAAGTTTTTGGATTCATCAAACCTCTGAGCAGCTTTGACAAGCCCTATACTTCCTACGCTTACCAAGTCTTCGTATTCGACACCTCTACCCTTGAATCTTACTGCAATTGAATGTACAAGCCCTAAATTCTCGGTTATGTATTTATCAGATTTCATTAACTGCTCCTATATGTTTTCTCATTACAATTTTAGTTCCTTCATTTATGGCAGAAATTACATCTAAATAGTCCATAAATGTTTCCATAACCGTAAAGCCCATTCCTGAACGTTCAAGTTCAGGCTCTGTAGTATATAGTGGCTCTCTTGCTTTTTTAATATCTTCTATACCAACACCATTATCTACAACTGATATTTCAACAGTGTTTTTGTTATAACAAGCACTTAAGGTAACCGTACCTTCTTTATTTTTATATCCGTGTACTATTGCATTGGTTACTGCTTCAGAAACTGCAGTTTTTACATCACATATTTCGTCAATTGTAGGATTTAAATCAGCAATAAAGGCTGCAATAACTCTCCTAGCTAATTTTTCATTTTTGGGTTCGCTTTTAAATTTAATTGTCATGTAGTTAGAACTCATTGTTTTTCACCTCGTATAATTCGAATTCTGCTTCATCTTTTGTATCATAGACAGGAATAATCTTATGAAGTCCTGATATGTTTATAATTTTCATTACATTTTCATTTGCATCTGATATATAAACCTTCCCGCCTAGACTTTGCATTATTTTATATCTCCCTAATATCATACCAATACCAGAACTGTCCATAAACTCCAGATCACTAAAATCAAATACAAGCTTTGTTATATCTCTTGTTTTGATCTTTTCATCAATTTTTTTGCGTAGTAAAATGGCGTTGCTGTGGTCAATATCCTCTTGCATTTTAGCAATTAAGACAGTACCTTTTTGTAAAAGTTTCATACTTCATCCTCCTGCTTTAATAACTAATTTAGATGATACACTATTTAACTTAAAAAAAAGCACAAAAAAAGTCGCAAACTAAATTTAGTTTGCGACAAATTATAACAAATTAAAGTTTCGAAAGGCTTTCTAATACTTTTTCGAGCATTTCTTTGTATTTAATGCCTTTTTGTTTTTCTTCTTCTATGAGTTTTTCAGGTGCCTTAGCAACAAATCCCTGATTGCTCAATTTCTTTTCTACTCTGTCTACTTCTGCTTCTAATTTTTCTTTTTCCTTTAAAAGTCTTGCTTTTTCTTTTTCAACATCAACAAGCTGTCCAACAGGCAAATACATAACCGCACCGTCAGATACAACGCTTACAGTGTTATCAATAAGTTCAGTTTCATCTGAAATGAATGACACATCTGATGCTGACGCAAGTTTGCAGAAGAAAACTTTGCCTTTTTCAAAAATATCTTTTTTATCAGACTTGATATAAAGATGTGCTTTTTTAGAAGGTGGAACATTCATACCTGCTCTTGTATTTCTGATTGCCTTTACAGCTTCCATAATCATTTTCATTGAAGTTGCATCATCAGCAAAGATATAATCTTTGTTAAATTCAGGCCATGAAGTCCTCATAATGGTTTCACCGTCATGTGGTAAATGCTGCCATATTTCTTCTGTAATAAATGGCATAAACGGATGTAAAAGTACCAATGTGTTTGAAAGAACATACACCAAAACTTTTTGAGCAGTTTCGTTTGTTTCATCTTCATCTTCATAAAGTCTTGGTTTAACAAGTTCTATATACCAGTCGCAAAAATCATCCCAGATGAAATCGTAAAGTTTTGCAACTGCTACACCTAACTCATAATTTTCAACATTATCAGTTACTTCTTTTACAACATTGTTGAATTTAGTAAGTATCCATTTGTCTTCTATTAAGAGTGTATCTTTTTCAGGTAATTTGTTTTCATCAACTGAAAGGTTCATCAAAACAAATCTTGATGCGTTCCAGATTTTATTTGCAAAATTTCTGCTTGCTTCTACTCTCTCTTCATAGTAACGCATATCATTTCCTGGTGAGTTACCTGTAGCTAAAGTAAATCTTAAAGCGTCAGCGCCATACTTTTCAATTACATCTAAAGGATTAACGCCATTACCTAAAGATTTTGACATTTTTCTTCCCTGACTGTCTCTCACAATACCGTGAATGAAAACATCTTTAAAAGGTTCTTTCCCTGTATGCTCCAATGATGAAAACACCATTCTTGCAACCCAGAAGAATATAATATCATAACCCGTTACTAATGTGTTGGTTGGGAAAAACTTTTTAAAATCATCAGTTTCTTCAGGCCAACCAAGCGTTGAAAATGGCCAGAGTGCTGAAGAAAACCATGTATCTAATACATCGCTGTCCTGTTTAACTTTTCCACCGCATTTTGGACAGGTTTCAATGTCAGTTTTGGAAACTGTCATTTCACCGCAGTCATCGCAGTAAAATGCAGGAATTCGGTGTCCCCACCAAAGCTGTCTTGAAATACACCAGTCACGAACATTTTCCATCCAGTTTAAATATGTTTTTGAAAATCTTTCAGGAATGAATTTAACAGTTTTATCCTTAACAACTTTAACTGCAGGTTCAGCTAAAGGTTTCATTTTAACAAACCACTGATTAGAAGTTATAGGTTCAACTGTAGTTCCGCATCTGTAACAAGTACCAACATTATGAGTGTGTGGTGTGATACCTACTAAATAACCTTGTTCTTCTAAGTCTTTTACAATTACTTTTCTTGCTTCGTATCTGTCAAGACCTTTATATTTGCCACCGTTTTGATTGATAAAGGCATTGTCATCTAAGACTTTGATAATCTCTAAATTATGTCTTTGACCTACTTCAAAGTCATTAGGGTCATGCGCAGGAGTAATTTTAACTGCACCTGTACCAAACTCTTTGTCAACATATTCGTCCGCAATAATAGGAATTTCTTTATTAACAAGCGGAAGGATTAAAGTTTTTCCAACTATGTCTTTATATCTTTCATCTTCAGGATGAACTGCAACAGCAGTATCACCAAGCATTGTTTCTGGTCTTGTAGTTGCAACTGTAAGATATTTATCAGAATCCTTAATAGGATATCTTATCTGCCAGAAATTGCCTTCCTGTTCTTCATATTCAACTTCAGCGTCAGACAAAGCAGTAACACAATGAGGACACCAGTTTATAATTCTGTTGCCTCTGTAAATTAAACCTTTGTTATAAAGATTGAAAAACACTTCTCTTACAGCGGAAGAACAACCCTCGTCCATTGTAAATCTTTCTCTTGACCAGTCGCATGAAGTTCCTAATTTTTTGAGCTGATTTATAATAGTGCTTCCATATTTAGCCTTCCAATCCCAAACAAGCTCTAAAAACTTTTCTCTTCCAAGGTCATATCTTGTAAGATTCTGTTCTTTTCTTAAAACTTCTTCAACCTTAATCTGAGTGGCAATACCTGCGTGGTCAGTACCGGGAACCCATAAAGCTTCAAAACCTTTTAATCTTTTATATCTTATTAAAATATCCTGTAAGGTTTCGTCCAAAGCGTGGCCCATATGGAGCTGACCTGTTACATTTGGAGGTGGAATTACTATTGTATATGGTTCTTTATCAGATTTAGCATCTGCCTTAAAGTAACCCTTTTCTTCCCAGTTTTTATAAATTCTTTCTTCAAAGGATTGTGGGTCATAAGTTTTTTCTATGTTATGCTCGTTCATGTTATCATTTCCTTTATCTAAAATTATAAATTTAAATCAATTATTGTGTTCAAAGCCGTATTTACTTCTGAATATGGAACTAAAACTGTATAAAATTCACTGTCAGCCTCTGAACTCTTTTTAATTCTGACCAACATATCTTGTTTTATAAGATTTTCTTTCAAAAGTAGCATATCTTCAAAGTTGTTGGTAACAAATACTTCAGTCCACATATTAATTCCTCAACATTCTGACTCAATTTCGCCGAATTCACTGTAAATTTTAACTTTGCCTCTTAATTTTATGGCAGATGTGGTTTCGGTAAACTGAGCTATATAAATTTCTCCCTTATCAAGCTTTTCTGTGTGATGAAGTTTTGTATCCTTTCCTCTGGTAAGACCAATGATTGCAACTCCATCTTCTAAAGCCTTAATTATCACATAAGACCCAAAGCTTTTATCAAATTCAGCCATAGTATCCCTCTTTTCATTTAGCTGTTTAGTCAGTATATCATAAACTTTCCTATTTTTCAAGCACTGCAACAACCATTTTAACAAGACAGTCTTTAAAAATTTTCTTGCTTGAAAATGTTTTAAATGCATCACGAAGCGGAACTTCTTTATAATACTTCTTAACAAATGATGTATCCTTTAAAAGTGCATTAAAACGCTTAATGGTCATTTTATTTATATAAGAAAAATATTCATTGCCGTATTTATCCTCAGATATTCTGAATTTAATTCGGTTCTCACCGTCAGGCAAGTTTTTTACCAGTTGTTTATAGCCTTTAATTAAGGTTTTGTCCGAAAAGAAAAGGTGTACCCAAGGTATTCCTATAGCATCACTTAAATGCGCACCAAAAGGATGATTATAAGGCGGGAAATTAACATAAAGTCTTCCACCTGGTTTTAAAATTCTGTAAACCTCTTCCAAAACCTCTTTGGGTTTATCAACATGTTCCATAGCATCGTTCATAATAATGCTGTCAAATGTGTTGTCTTCAAAATTGGTATTCGCCGCATCACCTGTTACAAACTTAAAGCCTGATAAACCTAACTTTTCCTGAAGGTCATACGCTTCTTTTTCGTAACTTTCAACAACATCCATACCGGTAACCGACTTTGCACCCTGTGATAAATAATATAGTGATTTGCCGGCTGCACCGCATCCTACATCCAAAATGTCTTTATCCTTAAACATTTCGTCTTTGGAGCAAAATTCAAGATAAAACTTAATAGTATCTATTCCTTTTTCATATTGCCACATAGAATATGTCTTAGTTCCATCATTTTGCATATTAAAAGGATGAAGTGGTAATTTAAAAAACTTATTTAAAAACAAAAGTGCTTTTACCGACATTTTTACACACCTTTCAAATCTTTATCGACTTTAATATCATTTCTTACGCACCATATCGTAATGGTAACTATTATTATCACTGCGCCAATAAGTGATATAACACCAGGCACTTCTTTATAAAAAATTGCAACCCATACAGGATTTAATAATGGTTCTAAAACAGATAAAAGAGACACAGTTATGGGCTTTAACTCCAAAGATGCATAACATAAAAGTATGTATGGTATACCAAGCTGAACAACACCTAAAAGCAAAAGGTTTGAAACAGCAGTTAAATTTAAAGTGTTTTCGGTCAGGAAAATAAAAGGAATACCAACTATTGCAGTAAATATATGTGCAAGGAGCGTCCCGTTCATTTTTTCCTGCATATTAACAGTGCCAACACATATAAACATTGTTCCCATAAAAAGGCCTGATAAAACGCCGACAACATTTCCCAAGGCTTTGCCCGAATCAATTTCATCAACAAAAAACAAAGCAATTCCCAACAGTGTTATAGCTGTTACTAAAACATCAGACTTATTAAGTTTTTGCTTTAAAACAACAGCCGATATAATCAAAACAAAAACCGGTGCTGTAAATTGAAGAACAATTGCATTTGCTGATGTAGTAAGCTTATTAGCTGTAACAAATGCCAAAAAAGTAAGACACATAAACACAGCAGTTAAAAGAACCTTTTTATTGAATATAAATTTCATTTTTATAACTTTCATAAATATAAAGACGGTGAAAGCTGAAATAAGGCTTCTGAATCCTGCTATAACAAAAGGGTTACAGTCAATAAATTTTATTAAAACACCCGCAATACTCCAAAGTGCTGCGCATATTATCATTTGCAAAATTGCCGCTTGTTGCCTTGTCATAATTGCCTCCGTTTACTCTCTAAACAATGTTTAATTATTATATAATATTTTACATTTTTAGTCAAGTTTTTAAAAATAAAACTGCCGCTTCAAGAAACGGCAGTTTTATATGTTATTATAAATTATGCTTTTTTCTTTTTAAGAACTGCTTTAAGAACTAAAAGTGTTGCAATCATAAGTATGATTGATAATGGAAGCATAATGTAAGCACTTCTTACAAAACCTGCGATTAAGTAACATACAAATGATACACCAGCAACTGTTAATGCATAAGGAAGCTGTGTTGATACATGGTTAATGTGATTTGACTGTGAACCTGCTGATGCCATAATTGTGGTGTCAGAAATTGGTGAGCAGTGGTCGCCACATACTGCACCTGCCATACAAGCAGAAATTGCAATAATTGTGATGTTACCTTTGTCAAATCCAAATGCAGCGATAACGATTGGAATTAAAATACCAAATGTTCCCCATGATGTTCCTGTAGCAAATGAAAGCCCAACTGCAATTAAGAATATGATTGCAGGTAAGAAGTTCAAAAATGCACCTTTCGAACTATCAACAATCTGTGCAATGTAATCAGCTGCACCTAATGAATCTGTCATTGTTTTAAGGGTCCATGCACATGTTAAAATCATAATTGCAGGAACCATTGCTTTAAATCCTTCAGGAATACATTCCATACATTCTTTGAATGTTAAAACTCTTCTTAAGCAGAAGTAGATTACCGCAAAAACAATAGCTGCAAATGAACCATACATTAAACCAAC
>JAZSNJ010000163.1:0-21834 GCA_045536355.1 Clostridia bacterium
ATAATAAACCTTTTGATGAAAGTTTGTTTAATGAACTTACAAAGGTTAGCCACAGAGAATATACAACAGGATTCTTTTTTGGAAAACCTGATGGTAACGAGCAGATTTATACATCTAGTTCATATATAAGGAATTATGACCTTGTAGCTGTCGTAGACAGTTATGATAAAGCGAGTAAGATGTTAAATCTTACCCAAAGAAACAAATTTTTTGTGGGCGATGAAATAGAAGTTATGAGACCTTACGGTAAATGTGAAACTTTTATCGTAGAAAAGATGTATGATGAAAAAGATAATGAAATCGAATCTTGTCCCCACGCAACAATGAAAATTAAGATTCCTTGTGAAATTAATTGTCCTCCTATGACCTTTTTAAGAAAAAAGAGGGATTAAACAGAATAAATTAATAACTTAATGCCAACATAATTAATGGTGATTGCGTTGGACAGATGTAAAAAAAGAATAATAATGATGTTTTCGTTTTTTATGATTACTGCAGGTCTTATTATTTCAAGGATTTTTGTTATAAGTATTATAAATCACGATTTTCTGAAAAAAGAATATGATGAACAAAATCAGATATCGGTTAATGTGTCTTCAAACAGAGGTAATATTTATGACAGAAACATGTATTCATTTACAAATATCAATCCTTTGTATAAATGTGCAGTATTTTCTCTTGATGATTATGAGAAAAATATGAAAATAGCAAGACAGATTGAACAAAATTCTGATATAAAAGCAGAACAACTTACAGCTAAACTTTTGCAAAACAAAGTAGTGGTTGTAAACCTAAAAAATAATTATGACCAGGCGCTTAACCATATAAGTAACCTGAAAATTGCATTATTTTCAAGAAGATATTTAAAAGATTATCCTGCTTCAAATACGATAGGGTATGTTTTAAATGATAAAGGACAAACAGGCATAGAAAAGCTTTATAATAAGTATTTGTCGATGGGGAAAAGCACAAAAATCAGCGCTCCTGTAGATGCAACAACAAAGCTGATTTCTAAATTTAGAATTAATGTTTCTGATTTTAAAACAAAAAGTTTAGGGGTCGTTACAACTCTTGACCTAAAATTAAATAGAATTATTAGTGATATTTTTAGAGCAGAAAATGTAAAAGGAGCAGCAGCTCTTTTAGATGTTAATACTTTTGATGTATTAGCTTTAGTAAGCTCCCCTGATTTTGACCCTGAAAACATTTCACTGTATCTTAATTCAGAAGACGGAAATTTATTAAACAGAGCTGTTAATTCTTATGATATGGGCTCAATTTTTAAAATTGTAGTTTTGGCTTCGGCGCTTGAAAACAATTCTATAAATGAAAATGATTTGTATTACTGCCCTGGTAAAATTACTGTGTCAGGTAAAGGCTTTGCCTGTCATAAAATTGACGGGCATGGGTATTTAACCCTAGAACAGGCCTTTGCTCAGTCATGTAACTGTGCTTTTATAGAAATAGGACAAAAAACAGGGTTTAAAAACATAATAAATATGGCAAAAAAATTTGGTGTTGGAGAAAAAATAATAAATCCGTTTGGATTTATGCAAAGCTCGGGCACAATTCCGGACCCACAAAATTATTATTTAGCTGATGAAGCGAACCTTTCAATAGGACAGGGTTATTTAAGCGGGAATGTTGTTCACGGTGCTGTTTTAAGTGCTGTGATTGCAAATAAAGGAAAGATTAATAATGTTAATCTTATAAGTCATATTGTTGACAACAAAGGTGATAATGTTGAGTTGGTAAAGACTTATATGCCCCAAAACATTATTTCACAAAAAACTGCTGACAAAATATATAAAATGATGATAACTGCAGTAAATGATGGTACTGGGCAAAATGCTTATGTTGAAAAATTTGGCTCAGGTGGTAAAACAGGTACTGCACAAACCGGATGGTATGTTGACGGTGAAAATTATCAGCACGGTTGGTTTACAGGTTTTTTCCCTGAAAAAAATCCCAAGTATGCACTTTGTGTATTTGTAGAAAATGGAAAATCGGGAAGCACTTCGGCTGCACCGATATTTTCGAAAATTGCTGGTGAAATTTTAGATTAAGGAGTGGTAAGATGGACTACATTTTGGTTTTTTTATCAATTGCAACTTTTATAATTGCACTTATTTTATTTATAAAAGTGTCAGTTGCAACTAAAAATTCTGATAATGAAACATTAAAAAATGACATAACCACACAACTGAATTTGTTTAATAATGCTATGTCGGCATCGCAAAAGCAGAGTGCTGACATACAAAATGCTGGATTAAATCAACTTACAAAACAGCTTACTGAAAGTCAAAATACGCTTCAAAAAACTATTTCCGATATTTTCAGAGGATTTGATGAAAGGTCTGTTAATTCTCAGGCATCAAATGAAAGAAAGCTTGAAGCAATTAGAGAAACTGTTGAAACCAGATTAAAAGACCTGCAAAAAGACAATAATGAAAAACTTGACAAAATGAGAGATACAGTTGATGAAAAGCTCCAGAAAACTTTAGAGACAAGAATAGGGGAGTCATTTAAAATTGTAAGCGACAGATTAGAACAGGTTTATAAAAGCCTTGGTGAAATGCAAAATTTAGCAACCGGAGTGGGTGATCTTAAAAAAGTACTCTCTAATGTAAAAACAAGAGGTGTGTTAGGAGAAATACAACTTGGTTCAATATTAGAAGACATTTTAATTCCTGAACAATATGAAAAGAATAAAATAACAAAACCGGGTTCTATGCATTTTGTTGAATATGCTGTAAGACTTCCTGGAGATGATTCGGGACCTGTTTATCTTCCTATAGATGCTAAATTTCCGGCTGATGCTTATACAAATTTGGTTGATGCTTATGATTCAGGAAATCCGGATGCTGTTCTAGAGGCGTCAAAAGTATTGGATGCAAGAATTAAAGCTTTTGCCAAAGATATTAAAGAAAAATACATATACCCACCTGACACAACTGATTTTGGAATAATGTTTTTACCAACTGAAGGTCTTTATTCAGAAGTAGTCAAAAGAGGTATGATTGAAAAAATACAGCATGATTATAATGTGGTAATAGCAGGTCCTACAACAATGGCAGCACTTTTAAACAGTTTGCAGATGGGCTTTAAAACTTTAGCTATTCAAAAACGCTCAGGAGAAGTGTGGACAGTTTTACAGGCAGTTAAAACCGAGTTTGATAAATTTGGAGATGTTTTGGAAAAAGCTCAGGCAAAACTTATGGGAGCAAGTGATGAAATTGATAAACTTGTAGGCACCAGAACAAAACAGATTATGCGAAAACTGAAAGATGTTTCACAGCTTTCTGACACTGAAACAATAAAAATATTGGATGATTTTGACGAATAAAATCTGTTGTAATAATTTTGGCTATACTTTATAATTAAGCTTAGTTAATGGAGTATTTATGGATTTAATTGAAAAAACTTTATCAAAAAAAACAGTATATGATGGCAATATTTTTTCGGTTGCAAAGGAAGAAGTTGAGCTTCCAAATGGCGATAAAGCATTTCGCGAAATTGTATTACACAAAGGTGGAGTAGGAATTATTCCTATTACTTATGATAACAAATTGGTAATGGTACGACAATTTAGAAATGGTGTTAAAAACTTAACATTAGAAATCCCCGCAGGTAAGCTCGAAAAAGATGAAGATATTTCACTTTGTGCTCAAAGAGAACTAAAGGAGGAAACAGGCTATACAGCCGGGGAAATAACTAAAGCTATAACGATGTATGCATCACCTGCTTATGTGTCAGAAACGGATTATCTTTTTGTAGCAAAAGACCTTGTAAAAGGTGAATCTCAACCTGATAAAGATGAGTTTGTTGAAATTTTGGAAATACCTATTGAAAAGCTTAAAGAAATGGTCTTTAAAAATGAAATCAAGGATTCAAAAACAATAATTGCTATACTTATTGCTGATAAATATAAGTATTAACGGAGGGATATTATATGGAAAACAAAAGCGTAAAAACTGTTCTTCATATTCAGGGGAAGGAATATACAATTTCCACCAATGAGTCAGAAGAATTTGTTCAAAGAGTTGCTTATTATGTTGACAAGAAATTTGAAGAAACTGCCTCAAGAAACAAAAGATTAAGCACTATCCTGATTGCTCTCTTTTCTGCGCTTAATATTGCAGAAGACTATTTAAAAACTTTAGATGAAAACAAAAAACTTTCTGCAATTATGCAGGAAATTTCTAGTCAGGATGAAAGAAAAACTGCGGAAATCGATATGCTTCGCAATAAAAATGAGGCATATATGCAGGAAATTCAAAGGCTTAAAATTCAAATTGCTAAACTTGAAAGATAGGGGATACATATAGTGGAACTTAAAGTTAAATTTATACCTAATTCCAAAGGTGAAACTGTAAATAAGCCTTTTTATGCTACAACGGGAAGTGCCGGTATGGATTTGTCGGCTTGTCTTAGTGAGCCTGTCTTATTAAAAAAAGGTGAAATAAAACTTATTCCTACAGGTATTGCAATTTCACTCCCATCATCTTCTTATGTTGCATACTGTTATGCGAGAAGCGGACTTGCATGTAAAAAAGGAGTTTGCCTTGCAAACGGAGTGGGTGTTATTGACAGTGATTATCGTGGAGAAATTAAATGTGGGCTTATTAATTTAGGAACAGAAGATGTGGTTATAAACCATAACGACAGAATAGCACAGCTTGTAATTGCACCAGTTGAAACCCCCGACATTATTGTTTGTAATTCACTTGATGAAACTGACAGAGGCACAGGCGGTTTTGGCTCAACAGGTGTGTAATGAAAAAAGCAGATTTTTTAATTATTTTCATAGTTTTAATATGTTCAGTTTTAATCTATTTTTCACCTACTAAACAAGAAAATTACAAAATCTTAATATATGTTAATGGTAAACTTAAAAATGAAATTGATTACAACGATTCTCTTAATGAAAAGTTTACAGTTTCATCAGAGTTTGGCAAAAATGTTGTTAAGATTGATAAAAATGGCGTGAAAGTAACAGAGTCTACCTGTGCTGACGGGCTTGAAATAAAGCAAGGATATATTAATAAAAAAGGGCAAAGTTTGATTTGCCTTCCTAACAGACTGGTCATAAAACTAAAGTCGGGTGATGAATATGAAGCAGTTTCGTATTAATAAGATTGCAACCATTTCAATCTTGGTTTGTGTAGGAATTATCTTAGGATACATTGAGAGCCTGATACCTATGTTTAAAATTCTGCCAGGTGTGAAGGTTGGATTGTCAAACATTGTGCTCTTATATGCATTTTATAAATTTTCTTATAAAGAAAGCTTGATAATTGGAATATTAAAAGCTTTTTTAAGTGCATTATTGTTTTCTGGATTAATGTCATTTTTCTATAGTTTATTTGGCGTTTTTTTAAGTGTTGTATCAATGATAATGCTAACCAGGCTTTTTAAAGTTAACATTTCGGTTATTGGTATAAGCATTGCGTCAAGCGCTATGTTTAATGTAGGCCAGATTATTGCTTCCATGATTATACTTTTAAATACTGCTCCAGTTTATTATCTTTCAATTTTGTTTTTTTGTTCAGTAATTAATGGAATGATTACAGGATTTATCACAAAAATACTATTAAATAGAATTTAGAGGGATTACTTTGAGAAAATTTTATAATAAAAAAATTACAACACGAATTATAATTGCGATAGTTATAGTGCTTATATGTATGTTTACACCTATTATCAGTTGGCTTGGCAACAGTTTGGGTGTTGTTGTTACCCCTGTACAGACTGGTATAACTGCCATAAGTAACGGAATTGGAAATATAGTTGGTTTTTGGTCAAGGGTGTCTGAGGTTGATTCTCGTAATGCTGAACTTGTAGGAAAAATTAAAGTTCTTGAAAAACAGGCTGCTGATTATGAAAGAATTAAAAAACAAAATGATGAATACAGAGAACTTTTGGGTATTAAGGAAAGGTATGAAGATTCAGACTCGGTGGCTGCTACCGTTGTAAGCAGAGATTCTGGAAACTGGTTTAGTCTTTTTAGTGTGAATAAAGGTACATTGTCCGGTGTTGGTGAAGAGTTTCCTGTTTATAATGCTGACGGACTTGTGGGCAAAACTATTGTTTCTGGTGCTACATGGTGTAAAATTGAATCAATCATTGATCCTAATCATTCAGTAAGTGGTATGGTGTCTAGAACAGGTGATTTGGTTCAGATTGACGGAGACCTTAAATTAATGAAAAATGGGCTTTGCAGACTAACCATTTTTGGTGATAATGCCGATGTTATAATTGGTGATATTATTATAACTTCGGGTATTGGTGGCGTTTATCCAAAAGGATTGACAATTGGCACCATAAGAGAGTTTAGAACCAATGAGGAAGGTACGGGAACTTACGCAATATTAAAACCTGCTGTCGATTTTAAGCATATTTCCAATGTTTTAATTATGAAAAGACCACCTGAAGATTTTGAATTTACTGCAAATGAGGAATAATTATGAATATTAAAAAATTTTTAACTGTGGTATTTTCAATACTTTTGCTTGTGTTGGAAGTTACAGTTTTTTCCAAAATAAATGTATACTGGTTAAACATTAAATTTGGATTAATATTGATTATTTTGGTATCGTGGCTTTCTGACATTAAGTTTGGACTGTTACATTCTACGATAATCGGAGCGGTATATGATGTTCTGACATACAGAGGAGTTTGTTTTTACCTTATATTGTTTTTACTAGTGTCAGTAGTAGTTTTTTACTTTTCTGAAAAAGCAAATGTTAAAAAGGCATATATATGTCTGCTTATTACTTTGTTTGCTACAATTTTAGTAGAGTTTATTACTTATTTTGTTTCGTATTTTAGTTTAAGAGCCACAATGACTGCTTATGCACTATCGGGAATTATTTTACCTCAGGCATTTGTAAATGTAATTGTTTGCTTTATTTTATTTTTTGTATACAGGGGACTTTGTCCTACTAAAGAGTAAAGGTGTGAGAAATTTTGTTTTACAATAAGGCTTTAAGAAGTATCATTATAATCGGTATGTCAATTATTATGCTTACTTTTTGTGTAATAAGACTTTTTGAGCTTCAAATTGTGAACGGAGAAACATACCGAAAAAATTCTGAGGATAAGTTGTACCTGTCTACCAAAATTACAGCACCCAGAGGCAATATTTTGGACAGATACGGTAACATTTTAGTTACCAATAGAACAGGTTATTCAATAAGAGTTGTAAAAGATGATTATAAAAGTGAGGAAATATATGACAGTATTTATTCGTTATTAAAATTTGCAGGTGAAGATTTTAGCGTTTTGGACCAATTGCCAATAACACATACTGAGCCTTATGAGTTTAAATTCACAGGTGAAACTTCATCAGAAGTTACTAAAAAGAAAAACGAATGGCTTAAAGAAAGAAAAATGGACATCTCGTATACTCCCGAACAGGTTTTAAATAAACTTGAAGAAATTTATGAGATTAAAAATAAATATCCTAAAGAATATCAGAGAAAAATGGTAGGAATCATTTATGATATGAAAATAAGAGGGTTTAGTATTTATAATCCTTATGTTTTAAAAACCGATGTTTCTGCCGAGATAGTGGCAAGAGTTAAAGAAAACAAAAATAAACTAAAATGTATTGAAGTGTTTGAAGAACCTGTAAGAGCTTATCCAAACGGTGATCTTGGTGCGCATATACTAGGACATGTTGGATTAATTTTTGCAGAAGAATATGAGAAGTTAAAAGACCAGAACTACAGTTTAGATGCTCATATAGGTAAACAGGGCGTAGAACTTGCCTTTGAAAAATATTTAAAAGGAGAAGATGGTAAAAAAGGCTTTGAACAAACTGCATCAGGTTTTGGTGATCAGATTATTACTAAACAGGCAAAACACGGTAACAATGTATTTTTAACAATAGATTTAGGTCTGCAAAGAGCTATGGAAGATTCTTTAAAAGATACAATTAAATCAATATCTAAATCTATTTTCGATTGTGATGCTGGCAGCGCTGTTTGTATAGATGTAAACTCGGGGGAAATTTTAGCCATGGCATCATACCCGACATATCATCCGGCAGAATATAATTTAAAATATGATGAACTTATTAAAAATACCGCCAATCCAATATGGAACAGAGCTATAGGTGGGGCATATGAACCTGGCTCAACATTTAAAATGGTAACTGCAATATCTGCCCTTCAGGAAGGTGTTGTTGGACCTTATGAAACAATTTACGATAATGGTATTTACAAATATTACAGAGACTATCAACCTCGTTGTCTTGAATACAGATATGGCAAAACACATGGCTGGGTCGATGTGGTAACAGGACTTCAGGAGTCTTGTAACTATTATTTTTATGAGATCGGAAGAAGACTTGGGATTGAAAAGCTCTCATCTTATGCTGATAAATTTGGTTTTGGTAAATATGCAAATATAGAAATAGCAGGTGAAGTAACAGGGCAGGTGGCATCACCTGAAACAAAGAAAAAGCGTGGAGAAGTCTGGAATCCTGGTGATACTCTCCAAGCGTCAATTGGTCAGTCAGACACTTTGGTTACGCCACTTCAACTTGCAAGTTATGTAGGAACTTTAGCTAATGGTGGAACGCGCTATCAGCCACACCTTTTAAAGGCTGTAAAAGATTATGATTCGGGCAATATAATTACAACAATAGAAAAGCAGATTGTTGACGAAATTGAAATTAATGCAAATAATTTAAAAGCTGTAAAAACAGGGATGGAAAAAGTTGCTGAGGAAGGAACTGCAAGTGATGTATTTGGTAAATTCCCAATAAAAATTGCAGGGAAAACCGGTACAGCAGAAGTTCCTAAAGGCTCAAGTAACGCTTTGTTTGTTGCCTATGCTCCTGCAGACAATCCGCAAATAGCTATTGCTATAGTTATAGAACACGGAGCAGGTGGATATCTTGCTGCACCAGTTGCCCGTGCAGTATTTGAAAAATATTTTCAGCATGATGATATAGTAGATTTTAAAGTTGTAAACACTTTAACAAAATAAGGAGTAGGTTATGGGAAAAATAATAGTAATAACCTCCGGAAAGGGAGGAGTAGGCAAAACAACTGTTACTGCAAATGTTGGCATTGCCCTTTCATTGTTGGGAAACAATACAGTGGTTGTAGATACTGATTTGGGACTAAGAAATCTAGATTTAGCACTTGGCATGGAAAACCTTGTTGTAAATGATATTATAGATGTAGCAACAGAAGAATGTAAGATAAGGGAGGCTGTTTTAAGAAACAACAAATGTGGATCACTCGCTTTTTTACCTGCTTCACAGTTTAAAGATAAAAAGCTTTTGACTGAAGATAATTATAAGCGTCTACTCGAAAGATTAAAAGAACGCTATGACTATATTTTGATTGATTGTCCGGCAGGTATTGATGAGGGATTTGATATTGCTCTTTCAATGTGCGATATGGCACTTATAGTTGTAAATCCTGAACCTTATTCTTTAAGAGATGCTGACAAGGTTGTTGGTTTGTGTGAAGAAAAGAATATTTCTGATATAAGACTTGTTGTCAACAGACTTCGCAAAAAGCTTGTTAATGAAGGCGTTATGCTTAATATTGACAGCATAATTGAAGCTATAGGTATAAGACTGATAGGTGTAGTTTACGAAGATGACGATATGATGAAGTATGCAATTTATGGCACACCTGCTATTTTAAACAAAAAGTCCAAAACAGGGAAAGCTTTTATGGATATCGCTAAAAGAATCACAGGAGAAAGAATACCTGTATTAGATGTAAAACAAAGAGGATTTAAAAGACTTTTTTCAAGATAAGAATACAAACCACTGTTTTTGAATAAATTTTAATACGGTGGTGATTGTATGAATAAATATAAAAGCAAGAAAAAAACAGACAAACCTGACAAATATGTCAAACACAGCTTGTTTAAATTATATACTTCTGTAACATTGATGCTGATAACCCTATTGCTATCTTCATTTAATAATAATTTCTCCAGGAATTTCAGAAAATTTATTACACAGAATTTAAGATACAGCACGGACTTTAGTGCCCTTGCTGATAAAACAGTGCAGTTTGCAGAAAACTGTTTTAACGACTATAAAAACGCTGATTTTGATATTTTTGATTTTGTCGGTGAGGAGAGTGCATCAGAATAATTTCTGTTAATGTCTGGCTTTTGCCCGTAGCATTCATGTTTTTTATAACAATACAACTGGAGTTGTTTTTAATTGCTTTTTCAGTAGCACTCTTACATGAGGCAGGACATGTTCTTTCAGCTCTTATATTAAAGTTTAAAGTTATTAAAATTAATATTCTGCCTTTTGGTGTTAATTCGGAAATTGAACTCACAGGTGCATGGTATAAAAAGATACTTGTAATTTATTCAGGACCTTTAGTTAATCTTTTGCTTATTATGATTACACACTTTTCCGGATTTATGAATTTTGAATATTTTATACATATTAATGTATATATGCTTATTATAAATTTACTCCCGGTTTTCCCGCTTGATGGAGGAAGGGCGCTACTTGAGTGCTTTCAGGAAGATGGTAATAATCTTTTTAATTCAATATCATTATTTGTAACGATTGTTGTTTTGATATTAGGATGTATCTTTGTACTTAATGGTAGTTTTAATTTTTCATTAATAATTATTGCTTTGTTTCTGCTATCAAATTTTACAACAGAGCATAAGTATAATACAAATATTTTTAGTAATAGTTTTGGCGTGTGTGATGCATTGTGGGTTCTTGATTCAACTAGATTATATACGCTTTCTGCACTCTCATCAGAAAATAAAATAAAGATTTTTTATGTGATAAATGATAATGGAGAGTTACTTGGTGTGTTAACCAACAAGCATGTATATAGTGCACTTGTCTCTGGAAGATACCATGACGAAATTATTGATTTACTTAAAACAGGTGATTTATATGAACAAACTCGAAAAAATTTTAATTAATGTCCAAAAACCCGCAAGATATATAGGCGGTGAAATTAACAGTATTACAAAAGACTTTGATAACACATCCTGCAAGATAGCTTTTTGCTTTGCTGACACCTATGAAATAGGTATGTCTTACCTTGGAATGAAGATTTTGTATCATGTTTTAAACAAGGAAGATGATTGCCTTTGTGAACGCGTTTTTGCTCCATGGCCCGATATGGAGGAAAAAATGCGAGAAAATGATATTAAACTTTTCTCACTTGAAAACAAAAAACCACTTGATGAATTTGATCTTGTAGGATTTACTCTTCAGTACGAAATGTGCTATACAAATATACTTAATATGCTCGATCTTTCGGGCATTGAACTAAAACAAAAAGACAGAAAAAACGGCCCATTTGTTTGCGTAGGTGGCCCTTGCGTATATAACTGTGAGCCTTTAGCCGATTTTATTGATTTTGCAATGCTTGGAGCAGGGGAAGAACTTTTTGTTGAAGTAACTAAAGAATACAAAGAGTGGAAGAGAAATAATGAGCCAAGAGAAAAGTTTTTAGAAAGAATAGCCCAACTTGACGGTATATATGTGCCATCTTTTTATGATGTTTCATACAATGATGACGGCACAGTTAATTCAATTATTAAAAATAAAGAATTTGCAAAGGACAAGCCGAGAAAGAGAATTATTTTAGATATGGATAAAGTAGATTATCCTGATAAGATTATTGTTCCTTTTTCCGAGATTGTTCATGACAGAATTATGCTTGAAGTTTTCAGGGGTTGCACGAGAGGATGCAGATTTTGTCAGGCAGGATTTATTTACAGACCTGTAAGAGAAAAATCTCCAGAAAGACTTACATTTTTAGCTAAACAGCTTATGGAATCAACAGGCTATGATGAAATTTCTCTCACATCACTTAGTACAAGTGATTATTCTAGGTTTACTGAATTAACTGATATGTTAATTCCAATGACAGAGAGTAAAAATGTTAATCTTGCTCTTCCTTCGCTAAGGGTTGATAATTTTTCTGTTGAACTTATGGAACGAATTCAAAAGGTAAGAAAAAGCGGACTTACATTTGCGCCTGAAGCAGGAACACAGAGATTAAGAGATATTATTAATAAAAATGTAACTGAACAGGACTTATTAAACACCTCTGCAATTGCGTTTTCCAACGGTTGGAGCACAATGAAGCTTTATTTTATGATTGGTCTTCCGTTTGAAACTATTGATGATGTTAAAGGTATTGCGGATTTAGCTGATAAAGTAGCAGGTATATATTATTCCGTTCCTCAGGAAAAAAGAAAAAAAGGGTTAAGAGTTACAGTAAGCACTTCGACCTTTGTCCCAAAACCATTCACACCATTTCAATGGGATGCACAGGATGACATCAAAAATGTCGTAGAAAAGCAGAGTTTGCTTAAAAATGAAATTAAGAGAAAACAAATAGTTTACAATTGGCATGACAGCAAATTAAGCTTTTTGGAAGCAGTTTTCTCAAGAGGAGACAGAAGACTTGGACAAGTTTTATTAAAAGCGCATCTTCATGGCAGAAAATTTGATAGTTGGGACGAATTTTTTGACTATGATGATTGGATGAAGTGTTTTGAAGAGTGTGGTATTGACCCTCATTTTTACGCTAACCGTGAAAGAAGCTACGATGAAGTTTTGCCATGGTCTCATATTGATATAGGAATAAGCCAGAAATATCTTATGGCAGAGCGTGAAAAAGCAAAGAATGGCATAACAACAAGCGACTGCAGAGAAAAGTGCCACGGTTGCGGAGCAACTTGTTTTGGAGGTGGTAATTGTGTTTAAAGTAAGACTTAGTTTTTCAAAACAAGGATACGCAAAATATGTTTCTAACCTTGACTTAATGAGAATGTTCCAGAGAGTATTTAAAATAGCAAATGTAGATATTGCATATTCACAAGGCTTTAATCCACACCAGAAAATATCAATATCAAATCCGCTTCCTATAGGCGTTACAGGAAGTGAGGAGTATATCGATATACAAACTAATTCTGTGCCTGATTATGACAAAATGGTAAGTGATATTAACGAAATTTTGCCACCAGATATAAGAATTTTGTGGGCAGCAGAACCTAAAGATAATTTAAACGAAATTAAAATAGCGGAATATGATGTAAAATTTACAGTTTTACATAAACTTCCTGATTTTGAAGAATATGTAGATGCCCTTAAAGTTAAAGATGATATTGTTGTATCCAAAAAAACAAAAAGAGGAATTTCAAATGTTGACATTAAGCCTTATATTCATAACCTTGAAATTTTAGAGTCTGACGGATATGAATTTAAGCTAAAGATGCTCTTAGAAACATCTGATGTATCCAATCTTAAAGCAACTACTGTTTTGGATGCCTTTAAAAAATACATTCCTAATTTTGAGCTTGATTATTATGTAATAAACAGGAATGCTCTTTATAAGAAAAATATGACTAAAATTAACAGATAGCTCTTTACAAATATTTAAAAATAGAGTAAAATATATAAGATATATAGTTAGTTTAGTTTTTAAAACTTTTAATCATACGGAGGGAAACTAAAATGTACAAGAAAGTTTCTACAGACCTTAATTTTAAGGACAGAGAACTTGAAATTATCGATTTCTGGAAAGAAAAAGATGTATTTAAAAACAGCACCAGACCTGATGATGCACCTGTGTTTACATTTTTTGATGGTCCGCCTACTGCAAACGGTAAGCCTCATATCGGTCATATACTTACCAGAGTAATGAAAGATATTATTCCAAGATATAAAACCATGAAAGGTTATAAAGTTTTAAGAAAAGCGGGTTGGGATACACACGGACTTCCTGTTGAACTTGAAGTTGAAAAAATTCTTGGAATTGACGGAAAACCTGAAATAGAAAAATACGGTGTTGAACCTTTTGTTAAAAAATGTAAAGAAAGTGTTTGGAAATATGAAAGTTTGTGGAAGGAAATGTCTGACCGTGTTGGCTTCTGGGCTGATATGGATGACCCTTATGTAACTTATCATAACGATTATATAGAATCTGTTTGGTGGGCACTCAAAAACATCTGGGATAAAGGTCTTTTATACAAAGGACACAAAATTGTTCCTTACTGTCCAAGATGTGGAACTGCACTTTCAAGCCACGAAGTTGCACAAGGTTATAAAGATGTTGAAGATACATCTGTATTTGTTAACTTTAAACTTAAAGATTCTGATGAGTATTTCCTTGCATGGACAACCACTCCATGGACTCTTCCATCAAATGTTGCTTTGGCAGTAAATCCTGATGTTATATATGTAAAAGTTAAATTTGACGGTAAGGTATATATAATGGCCAAAGAACTTGTGAAAAGTGTATTTGGTGATGAAGAAGTTGAAATATATGCTGAAACAACCGGTAAAGAAATGGTTGGAACAGAATATATTCCGCTCTTTGACTTTGCTAAAACTGACAAAAAAGGCTGGTACATAGTAGCTGACAATTATGTTACTACCACTGACGGTTCAGGTATTGTTCATATTGCACCTGCATTTGGTGAAGATGACTATCGTCTTGGAAGAGACAATGATTTACCTTTTGTTCAGCTCATTAATACCGAAGGTAAGTTTGTTGAAGGTACAGGCAAATTTGAAGGACTTTTTGTTAAACAGGCTGATATACCTGTTATGGAAGACCTTAAAGAAAGAGGCCTCCTCTTTAAACCTATGAAGTTTACACATTCATATCCATTCTGCTGGAGATGTGATACACCACTTATTTATTATGCAAGAGCTTCATGGTTTATAAGCATGACAAAGGTGAGAGATCAGCTTCTTAAAAATAATAACACAGTTAACTGGATGCCTGATAATATTAAGGACGGAAGATTTGGAAACTTCTTGGAAAATGTTATCGACTGGGGCTTATCAAGAGAAAGATACTGGGGAACTCCGCTCCCAATCTGGCAGTGCGAATGCGGACACAGACATGCAATAGGAAGCATTGAAGAATTAAAATCAATGAGTGATAACTGTCCTGACGAAATTGAACTTCACAGGCCATATATTGATGCAGTTACTATTAAGTGTGAAAAATGCGGCGGACAAATGCACCGTGTTCCTGAAGTTATTGACTGCTGGTTTGATTCAGGCTCAATGCCTTTTGCTCAGTGGCACTATCCATTTGAAAACAAAGAAATTTTTGATGAAAATTTCCCTGCGGATTTTATTTCAGAAGCAATTGACCAGACAAGAGGATGGTTTTATACATTAATGGCTATTTCAACGCTTTTGTTTGATAAATCTCCATATAAAAATGTTATTGTTTTAGGACATGTTCAGGATAAAGACGGTCAGAAAATGAGTAAGCATAAGGGTAATGTTGTTGACCCTTGGGATGTTTTGAATAATCAGGGCGCAGATGCTGTAAGATGGTATTTTTATTCAACAAGTGCTCCTTGGATTCCAAACAGATTTCATCAAGATGCGGTAAATGAATGTCAGCGTAAGTTTATGGGTACATTCTGGAATACTTATGCTTTCTACATTCTTTATGCAGATATTGATAATTTTGACCCAACTAAGTACAACTTGGAATATGATAAATTATCAGTTATGGATAAGTGGATTTTGTCAAAACTCAATTCACTTATTAAATCAGTTGATGCAGACCTTGAAAACTATAAAATTACTGAAGCATCAAGAAGTATTCAGGATTTTGCTGATGAACTTTCAAACTGGTATGTAAGAAGATGCAGAGAAAGATTCTGGCAAAAAGATATGCCTCAGGACAAGATAAATGCATTTATGACACTTTACACAGTTTTATTTGAACTTGCAAAACTTTCAGCACCATTTGTTCCTTTTATGACTGAAGAGATTTATCAGAACTTAGTAAGAACAAATGACAAAACAGCTAAAGAAAGCATACATTATCTTGATTTCCCAGTAGCAAATGATGCATGGATTAATAAAGATTTAGAAAACAATATGGACACTGTGTTAAATATTGTTGTAGCAGGTAGAGCAGCGAGAAATACTGCAAATGTTAAAAACAGACAGCCACTTTCTAAAATTTTTGCTAAAGCACCTGTTACTTTAGATGAAGATTACAGTGCTATCGTATTAGAAGAACTTAATGTTAAAGCAATTGAATTTAAAGATGATGTTTCTGAATTTGTAGGATATAAATTTAAACCACAGCTTAGAACTTTAGGACCTAAATACGGTAAAATTTTAGGTAAGATTTCTGCTCATCTTGCAAGTTGCGATACAATTAAGGCAATGGCGGACTTAAATGCTACTGATGAATACAAGTTCGATATTGATGGTACTTTAGTTTCACTTTCAAGAGAAGATATTTTAGTTGAAACTATCCAAAAAGACGGGCTTGTTGCACAGAGCGAAAAAGATGTAACAGTAGTACTGGATACAAATCTTGATGACAAACTCATTGAAGAAGGATTTATTAGAGAATTAATAAGCAAAATTCAGACAATGAGAAAAGAAGCAGGATTTGAAGTTCAGGACCACATTGAAATTTATTACAAAGGTAATGACAAAATTTCTGAAATCATTTTAAATAACAGCAATGTAATTATGTCAGATACTTTAGCTGATAAAGTTTCAGAGGGTGAAAACGGATATACCAAAGAGTGGAACATTAACGGCGAAAAGGTTACATTATCTGTTAATAAATTATAATTGACGGAGAATAATAACTATGAATGTTCACAAAATAACAACACCACTTACAAAAGCTGATATCTCAAATCTTGAGATTTTAGACAAGGTTTATATAACGGGTACAATTTATATGGCCCGTGATGCTGCACACAAAAGAATGTATCAGGCAATTTTAGATAATAAAGAACTTCCTTTTGACATTGAAAATCAGATTGTTTATTATGCCGGACCTTGTCCTGCAAAAGACGGTCAGGTTATTGGTTCTTGTGGCCCTACCACAAGTTCAAGAATGGATTTTTATACACCCAAATTACTTGAACTCGGTTTAATTGGTATGATTGGAAAAGGCGAAAGAAATGAGGAAGTAAAAAAATCTATTAAATCAAACGGTGCAGTTTATTTTGGTGCGACAGGCGGTGCGGGAGCGCTGTTGTCTAAATGTATTAAAAAGCAGGAAATTATAGCCTACGAAGATTTAGGTGCAGAAGCCTTAAGACAACTTTATGTAGAAGATTTTCCTGTAACAGTTTTATTAAAATAAAGGAGAGATTTTAAAATGGCAAAAGTAACTAAAGACACTATTGTATTAGATGTATTAAAAATTGATGAAGGAACAGCTCCATTTTTCTTAAACATTGGTATGCATTGTTTGGGATGCCCTTCAGCAAGCGGTGAATCAATTGAAGCTGCATGTCAGGTTCATGGCGTAGATGCTGATGTGCTTGTAAAACAGATTAATGATTATTTAGAATCAATCGGCAAATAATTTATGTTAACAATCGGTAATGTTAAGGTGGCATCGGGTGTGGTTTTAGGGCCAATGGCCGGTGTTACCGATTTACCTTTTAGAATAATTTGCAAAAAGTTTGGTTGCAATATGACATATTCTGAAATGGTTTCATCAAAAGCAATGCACTTTAATGACAAAAAAACTGAAAAGCTTTTGATAAAAGACCCATCTGAAACGCCTTTTGCTGTTCAGATTTTTGGGTCTGAACCTGATACTATGGCAGAATGTGCAAAAAAGGTTGAAAAGTTACATAAACCTGACATAATTGATATTAATATGGGTTGTCCTGTACCCAAAGTTGTTAATTCGGGTGATGGCTCTGCTCTTATGAAAACACCTGAGTTAGCATTCGAAATTGTAAGTGCAGTATCAAGTGCTGTAAACATTCCTGTTACAGTTAAAATCCGTAAAGGTTGGGATAACTCACTTATTAATGCAGTTTCCTTTGCTAAAGGTCTTGAAAAAGCTGGTGCAAAAGCAATTTCAGTTCACGGAAGGACAAGAGCTCAGTATTATCAAGGAAATGCAGACTGGCAAATCATAAAAGAAGTTAAACAAAATGTTTCGGTACCGGTAATAGGAAACGGAGATGTTTTTTCTTATGATGATATTGAAAAAATGCGTTTGTTTACAGGTTGCGATGGTGTTATGATTGCAAGAGGAGCTTTGGGAAATCCGTTTATTTTTTCACCTCATACTCCAACTAAAGAAGAAATAATAAAAACGGCACTTTTGCATCTTAAACTTATTGTAGAACATAAAGGAGAATATACAGGCATAAGAGAAGCCAGAAAGCATATGTCCTGGTATATTAAAGGGATGTATAATGCAGCAAAATTCAAAAATGAAATTTGCAGTGCAGTAACATATAACCAAATGAAAAGCATATTGGAGAATGTGCTTCAATAATGATTAAAAGGAGTTTTTACAATGTCAACAGTAAAATACAAAAGAGTTATTTTAAAAATCAGCGGTGAAGCATTAGCCGGTGATAAGCATTTTGGTCTTAATCAGCCGGTTATCAACTCAATATGTGAAAAAATCAAGGAGACAACCGAGCTTGGTGTTCAGGTAGCAATAGTAGTAGGTGGAGGAAACTTCTGGAGAGGAAGAACAGGAGAGGGAATGGACAGAACAAGAGCAGACCATATGGGTATGCTTGCAACTGTTATCAACTCACTTGCTCTTGCAGATACTTTGGAAAGTTTGGGTATTCAAACAAGAGTTCAAACCGGTATTGAAATGCGCCAGATTGCAGAACCATACATAAGAGGCAAAGCTGTAAGACATTTAGAAAAGGGAAGAGTTGTAATTTTTGCTTGCGGGAGCGGCAACCCATTCTTTTCTACAGATACTGCAGCAGCATTGAGAGCAGCTGAAATCAATGCCGAAATCATTTTACTTGCTAAAAAGGTTGATGCTGTTTATGACAGCGATCCTAATTTAAATCCTGATGCTGTGAGATATGAAAACTTAAAACATATGGATCTTTTAAACGGAAGACTTGGAGTTATGGACTCAACCGCTGCATCACTTTGTATGGATAATAATATTCCGATTTTAGTATTTGGTCTTGATGACCCTGATAATATTATCAAAGCTGTTAAAGGCGAAAAAATCGGAACTATGATAAACGAAGAATAAGGGAGGAATTTTAAATGAAAGGTAATTACGAACAAATTAACGAAAAAATGAACAAAACATTAGATGTGTTGGTATCTGAACTTTCTGCAATAAGAGCAGGAAGAGCAAATCCTGCACTTCTTAATAAAATAACTGTTGATTATTATGGTGTTCCAACACCAATCCCACAGGTAGGAACTGTTTCTGTTCCTGAAGCAAGAACAATGATTATTCAGCCTTGGGATGCATCTATTTTAAAAGAACTTGAAAAGGCAATTACTGCATCGGATTTAGGTCTTAATCCTAATAATGACGGAAAGCAAATAAGACTGTCTTTTCCACCACTTACTGAAGAAAGAAGAAAAGAATTGGTAAAAGGTATTAAAAAGACAGGGGAAGACTCAAAAGTTGCAATTCGTTCTATAAGAAGAGATGCTTTGGAAGCATTTAAAAAACAGCAGAAAAACAGCGAAATTACTGAAGATGATTTGAAAGGCATTGAAAAAGATGTTCAAGACATCACTGATAAAGCAATTAAAGAAATAGATGAAATTATTAAGAAAAAGGAAGCTGAAATCCTTGAATTATAATGTAGATTTTAATAATCTTCCAAAACACATTGCCATAATAATGGATGGTAATGGAAGATATGCTACTTCCAAAGGTTTATCAAGAACTGAAGGCCATAAGGCGGGTGCAGAAGTCTTATACAAAATTTCTGAATTTGCCGGCAAAATTGGTATTAAGTATTTAACAGTTTATGCGTTTTCTACCGAAAACTGGAAAAGACCTTTTGAAGAAGTCCAGGGTATTATGAAACTTTTAGGTTACTATTTAACCAACTGGGAACATTATTTAGGCGGTAATGATGCAAGAATAAGAGTTATCGGTGATATTTCTCAGTTTGATAAAAGTTTGCAAACAGCTATAAGATTTGTTGAAAAACAAACTGAAAATCGTAAGGGGTTATGCATAAATATTGCTTTAGGTTATGGCGGAAGAAACGAAATTGTCAATTCAGTTAAAAATATTGCTGAATTATATAAAAACGGTGAAATTTCAAGAGATGAAATTGATGAAAAGTTAATTTCTGATAATTTGTATACAAGTTATATGCCCGATCCAGAACTTATCATAAGACCTGGCGGAGAAAAAAGAGTAAGCAACTTTTTGTTATGGCAATGTGCTTATTCAGAGTTTGTGTGGCTTGATATACTATGGCCTGAATTTACGACCGATACATTATTAGAAGCCATATCAATATATCAGTCCCGTAACAGAAGATTTGGTGGAGTATGATATTAATACTTAAATTTAGGTGATTTATATGAAACAAAGGATAACTACAGGCTTAATAGGCGGAATTATAATACTGCTCATTTTATTTATTTCGAATATAACTGTTATTAATGTTTTGGTAACTTTAATTTCACTTTTTGCATTATATGAATTTTATAATGTGGTTGAAGTTAACAAAAATATTACATTAAAAATCACAGGTATTGTTACAGCACTTTTGTTTATAATACTGGGTACACTAAATGTAAATTACTTAATTCCAATGCTTTGTATTACAGTCTTTTCCTATGGAGCAATAATGATTATTACGAAGGGAAATATTACTTTTACTGAACTTAGTAAAGCGCTTTTGGGGCTTGTATACATAGTTATCCCTATGATGCACGTTACTTTTACAAAGCAATTAGAATTTGGTAAATATAACTTGTTTTTAATTGTGGTTGGTGCTTGTACAACTGATATTTTTGCTTACTTTACAGGAATATTTTTAGGAAAACACAAGCTTTGTCCTGCTATCAGCCCTAAAAAGACTGTTGAGGGTGCAATAGGTGGCCTTTTAGGTGCAGTCATTTCTTTACTTTTGACAGGTTTTATTATATTTAAAGTTAGTTTAGATGTGTCTAGTGTAAATTACTTGTTACTTCTTATTTTAGGTGTTTTATGTGCTGTGTTTGCACAGTTTGGAGATTTAACGGCATCTATTATCAAAAGACAGTATCAAACAAAAGACTACGGAAATGTTCTGCCAGGACATGGAGGTTTTATGGACAGGATTGACAGTATAATTTTTGTTGCACCTGTTGTTTATTATTTTATTGTATTTTTCCCGATATTTGGGTAAGGTGATAAATAGGCTATGAAAAAAATAAGTATACTTGGGTCAACCGGTTCAATAGGGACTCAGGCTTTGGATGTTATTGACAGAAATAATAATGAATTTTCGGTTTGCGGAATTACTGCCAACTCAAATGTTAAGCTGCTTGAACAGCAAATTAGAAAATACAAGCCCTCAAAAGCTGCTATTGCTGATGAGGCTTTGTTTAATTCTTTAAAAATTGCGGTTAAGGATACTCAAACTAAAGTTTATGCAGGAATTGACGGGTTGTCAGAAGTTGCATCAGAAACCGGTGCTGATATTTTAGTTTCATCAATTATGGGAATAGCAGGTCTTATCCCAACAATCTCGGCTATTAAAAATGGCATAGATATTGCACTTGCAAACAAAGAAACATTAGTAACTGCAGGTAAATTAATCACTGACCTTTGTGATAAGCATAAAGTTAAACTTTTGCCTGTTGACAGTGAACACAGTGCAATTTTCCAGTGTTTGCAAGGTAATGATAGAAAAGCACTTAAAAAGATAATTTTAACTGCATCTGGTGGACCATTTTACGGCAAAACCGAAGAAGAACTTCAAAATATAACGCCTGAAATGGCTTTAAAACACCCAAATTGGTCTATGGGAAGAAAAATCACTATAGACTCTGCAACATTAATGAATAAGGGCCTTGAGATTATTGAAGCAAAGTGGCTTTTCGATACA
>JAZSNJ010000098.1:0-2982 GCA_045536355.1 Clostridia bacterium
GGAAGAGGTATTGTAATAGGTAAAACAGAAGATGGTTTAAACAGCGTTGTTGCTTATTTTATTATGGGCAGAAGCGAAAACAGCAGAAACAGAGTTTTTGTTAAAGATGAAGAGGGAATTAAAACCAAAGCTTTTGATGAAAGCAAAGTAGAAGACCCATCACTCATCATTTACTATGCTGTAAGAGAATATGAAAACAAATTAATTGCAACAAACGGAGACCAGACAGATACAATTTATAACTTCTTAAAAGAAGATAAAAGCTTTAAATGTGCTTTAAAAACAAGAGAGTTTGAACCGGATGCGCCAAACTTTACACCAAGAATAAGCGGTATGGTTACATATAAGGATAATGACTTTACTTATGAAATGAGCATCTTAAAAAGCATTGATGAAGTTGGTTCAAAATGTGCGAGATACCATTTTGACTATCCTGCAGTAAATGGATTAGGTCATTTTATTCACACTTATGAAAATGACGGTAATCCAATCCCGACATTTCAGGGTGAGCCTGAAAGAGTAAAAATTTCGGGCACAATAGAAGAATTTACCGATAAAGTATGGAACTCACTTAACCAAAACAATAAAATTTCACTTTATGTACGCTATACAAATTTAAATAGCGGTGAGATAACAGAAAAAATTGTTAATAAAAACAAGTAAGGAGATTTTGAAAATGAAAGAATTTGAATTAAAATATGGTTGTAATCCTAACCAGAAACCATCAAAAATATATATGGAAGACGGAACAGACCTTCCAATTGAAATTTTATCAGGAAAACCCGGCTACATAAACTTTTTGGATGCATTTAACTCATGGCAGCTTGTAAAAGAATTAAAAGAAGCTTTAAATCTTCCTGCAGCTGCATCGTTTAAACATGTTAGCCCAACATCTGCTGCAGTTGGAACAAAACTTTCTGATACTCTTAAAAAAGCTTGTTTTGTTGACGATGTTGAAGGTTTAGATGATTCACCACTTGCTTGTGCTTATGCCAGAGCAAGAGGAACAGACAGAATGTGTTCTTATGGCGACTGGGTTGCACTTTCTGACGAATGTGATGAACTTACTGCAAAACTTATATTCCGTGAAGTGTCTGATGGTGTAATTGCCCCAGGTTATACAAAAGAAGCACTTGAAATTTTAAAACAAAAGAGAAAAGGCAATTACAATATAGTAAAAATTGACCCTGATTTTGTTCCTGAAGAAACCGAAACCAAACAGGTATTTGGCATTACATTTGAACAGGGAAGAAACAACTATAAAGCAGATGCATCTGTTTTAACAAACATTGTTACAGAAAACAAAAATCTTCCTGAAGAAGCAAAAAGAGATTTAATTGTTGCACTTATCACATTAAAATACACACAGTCAAATTCTGTTTGCTATGCAGTAGACGGTCAGGCTATCGGTGTTGGTGCAGGTCAGCAGTCAAGAATTCATTGCACCCGTCTTGCAGGTACTAAAGCTGACACATGGCATTTAAGACAGCACGAAAAAGTTATTAATCTTCCATTCCTTGATACCTTATCAAGACCGGAAAGGGACAATGTAATTGATGGTTACATTAACAAAAACGAAGAAGATGTTTGTGCTGATGGTGTATGGCAGAGATACTTTACCAAAAGACCTGAACCATTTACTGCCGAAGAAATGAAAGAATATTTATCAACAATTAAAGGCGTTAGTGTTGGTTCTGATGCATTCTTCCCATTTGATGATAATATTGAAAGAGCAGTACGAAGCGGTGCATCATACATTGCAGAACCGGGCGGTTCAATAAGAGACGACTTAGTAATTGAGTGCTGCAACAAACACGGTGTTGTTATGGCGTTTACAGGAATGAGATTATTCCATCATTAATATTTGAAACGGAGAAAATTATGAAAATAATGGTAGTTGGTGGAGGCGGAAGAGAACACGCAATCATCAAAAAAATAAAAGAAAACAAAAATGTAACAGAAATTTTTGCTCTTCCGGGTAACGGTGGAATTTCTTTGGACGCAACTTGTGTTGACATTCAAGCAAAGGACATAGAAAAAATCACCGAATTTGCTAAAAAAGAAAAATTCGACTATGCAATCGTTGCACCTGATGACCCGTTGGTGTTAGGATGCGTTGATGCCCTTTCAAAAGAGGGTATTCCTTGCTTTGGTCCTGATAAAAAAGCAGCAATTATAGAGGGAAGTAAAGTATTTTCAAAAAACCTTATGAAAAAATACAATATTCCTACTGCTAAATATGCTGATTTTACAGATATGGAACAGGCGCTTTTGTATGTAGAAAATTCAGATGCACCACTCGTTGTTAAGGCAGACGGTTTGGCACTTGGCAAAGGCGTAATTATTGCAAACACCAAAGAGGAAGCAAAACAAGCTGTTAAAACAATTATGGAAGACAAAGTATTCGGTGCAAGTGGTAACAGCATTGTTATAGAAGAATTTTTAACAGGCCCTGAGGTGTCAGTTTTAGCATTTACTGACGGTAATACAGTTGTTCCAATGGTTTCTTCAATGGACCATAAAAGAGCAAAAGATAATGACGAGGGCTTAAATACTGGTGGAATGGGCACTATTGCCCCAAACCCATATTATACGAAAGAAATGGAAGACATCTGTATGAAAACCATTTTCATTCCTACAATTGAGGCAATGAAAAAAGAGGGCAGAGTATTTAAAGGCTGTTTGTATTTTGGTTTAATGCTAACCCCTTATGGACCAAAGGTTATAGAATATAACTGTCGCTTTGGCGACCCTGAAACTCAGGTTGTTCTTCCACTACTTCAGTCTGACCTTTTGACAATAATGCAATCAGTAACTTCTGGCACATTAAAAGAATGTGAAGTAAAATTCAAACAAGAGAGTGCTTGTTGTGTTGTTATGGCATCAAAAGGCTACCCTGAAAGCTATGAAAAAGGTTTTGAAATTAACATCCCACAGGAATTAGCGGACAGCGTTTATGTAGCAGGTGCTAAAATGGAAAAT
>JAZSNJ010000164.1:0-3421 GCA_045536355.1 Clostridia bacterium
TACTTTTCTTTAATTTTTGTTATTTTTTGCTATTTTTTATTATTTTAATCTGTCGCTGTATTTTTCAAGAAGAAGTTTAATCTTTTCGTGTGGGTCAATAATGCAAGTTGTAGAAACATCATGATTTAATGATGCAACAAGATATGCAATATATTTAGATACATCAACAACATTAAACCATTCCCTACTTTTCAGTTCAGGTGAAAGATAAGTAAGGTTAGTTCCGAACACGCCGTCAATTATACCATCAGAATATGCCTTATCAAACAAATCAAGACCATTGGTGAAAATTGTATAAGTTGCATATGTGTAAATTCTGTTAGCTTTTCTTTTCTTAAGTTCATAAGCAATATCAAGCATTGATTCACCTGATGAAATAATATCATCAGCAATAAATACATCTTTCCCCTCAACAGAGTTACCAAGATATTCATGAGCAACTATTGGATTTCTACCATTTACTATTCTTGAATAATCTCTTCTCTTGTAGAACATGCCCAAATCAACGCCCAATACCGAAGCATAGTACATATTTCTGTTTATTGCACCTTCATCGGGGCTAATAATCATAAAACTATCTTTGGTAGGTTTAAAATCAGGAACATTTCTGAACATTGATTTTAAAACCTGGTATGTTGGCATTACATTATCAAAGCCCATAAGAGGAACAGCATTATGTACTCTAGGGTCATGAGCATCAAATGTTATAACATTAGATACACCCATATTCTGTAATTCCTGCAAAGCAACAGCACAATCCAAAGATTCTCTGTAACTTCTTCTGTGCTGTCTACCACCGTAAAGTGATGGCATAATAACATTGATTCTGTGTGCTTTACCACCTGCAGCCTGAATTACTCTTTTTAAGTCCTGAAAATGATCATCCGGAGACATAGCATTTTCTTTTCCAAACATTTCATATTTACAATTATGATTGCATACATCAACAAGAATATATAAATCATAACCTCTTACTGTTGAAGTAATGATTCCTTTAGCATCCCCTGATGAAAATCTTGGGCAATGGGAATCAATTAAAAATGTTTCAGTAGAATTCATACCACCCTCATGCGCCCAATCAACAAGATATTTATTTATTTTATCACCAATTTCTTTGGCGCTATCAAGAGCTATAAGACCTAAAGGTGCCACTCTTGAACTTTCATCAAAAATAATATTTCTAGCTTTATTTGTCATTAGAAATTGCACAACCTTTGTAAATTAAATTTTTTTCAGTCTAAATCAAAACAACTGCCCCTGACCAAATTTAGTTCGGCCGGGGGCAAAAAATATCAAATTAAAGTTCAACTAAATATTTAGCAACACATTCCGGAATATTTTCTTTTGTTTCAGAAATAGCAATAGTAAAATTAACATTGAAACGAGCAGAAAACTCTTCAAGTTTTGCTAAGAAAATATCCATGCCATCTTTTTCTGATGCAACAATTTTCCATAAACTGTCCACAAAAACGTGAGAAATATCATAGTTGTTAGCAAAAATGCCTGAAATAAAACCATAAAAAGCATCATAATTCTCTATACTATAATCAGTTGTATCGATATATCTTACAGAATGCTTTAAATCATATATAAGGCGGTTACCGTTGCTTAAGAAAACTAAGCTTCCTGGTTCATCTTTAACTGCCATGTTAACATGGTCAACAAGATACTTTGTTTTACCTGAACCCTTTTTTCCTACAATAATATTTATCATATCTACACCTCCTGTATATTTACACTTATATAATACTATAATTATGAAAATTTTTCAAGTACTTTTTTAATTATTTTAATCTTTTTTCTAACTCTTCTTTCATATCTTCATAGCCAGGTTTACCTAAAAGAGCAAACATATTTTTCTTATAAGCTTCAACACCAGGCTGGTTAAATGGATTAACTCCTAAAATATATCCGCTTATTGCACAGGCTTTTTCGAAAAAGTATACCATATAACCGAAAACTTCTTCGGTCATTTGTGGAATTGACACAACAAGATTTGGTACATTACCGTCAGTATGTGCAAGAAGTGTGCCTTCAAACGCTTTTTTATTTACAAAATCCATTGTTTTACCGGCTAAGAAATTAAGACCGTCAATATTATCTTTGTCTTCTTTAATGGTAATATTTTTAACGGGATTTTCAACATTAATAACAGTTTCAAAAAGATTTCTTCTTCCTTCTTGAATATATTGTCCCATTGAATGTAAGTCAGTGGAAAAATCTACAGCGGCCGGGAAAATGCCTTTATTGTCTTTACCTTCGCTTTCACCATAAAGTTGTTTCCACCATTCTGAAAAATAATGAAGACTTGGCTCATAATTTACCATTATTTCTGTTGTATATCCTTTATTGTAAAGAATGTTTCTTACCGCTGAGTACTGATAACAAACATTGTTTTCAAGCTCATCATTAGAAAAATCATTTCTTGCTTTATTTGCACCCTGCATAATTTTTTCAATATCTGCACCTGCAACAGCAATTGGAAGTAAGCCAACGGCAGTAAGCACTGAAAATCTTCCGCCAACATCATCAGGAATTACAAAACATTCGTATCCTTCTTCGTCAGCTAAGTTTTTGAGTGCTCCTCTAGCTTTATCAGTTGTAGCAAAAATTCTGTTTTTAGCTTCGTCTTTACCATACTTGTTTTCAATTAATTCTTTAAAGATTCTGAAAGCAACAGCAGGTTCTGTAGTGGTGCCTGACTTGGAAATAACATTTACAGAAAAATCTTTTCCCTCAACTAATTCTAACAAATCACTTAAATAAGTTGAACTGATAGAATTACCTGCAAAATATATAGCAGGTGAACCTTTTGTAGACATTTCATTATAAAATGTGTGTGAAAGCATTGAAATACCGGCCTTAGCACCAAGGTAAGAACCACCAATGCCAATAACAATCAAAATCTCACTATTGTTTCTTATTTTTTCAGCAGCAGTTTTAATTCTTTGAAATTCATTTTTATCATAATTTTCAGGTAAATCTACCCAGCCTAAGAAATCATTTCCTGCGCCTGTTTTTTCATGTAATTTTTTGTGTGCAACTCTAACAGTTTCTTTCATGTTTATGATTTCTTCGTCAGAAACTGTCCAGTTAGCTTTAGCATAATCAAATTTTATCATATGGTATCTCTCCTTATATAAATTACTTATTTGTTCTTTTAATGTCTGTTATACCTGATATATTTTTAAGTTTATTAACAAGTGAATTGAGTTGTTCACCATCTCTTACAGATACTGTTATGTCCAAAATAGAAATATTTTCAATAACCCTTGCGTTGACACCTACCAAAGATATTTTTTGATTGGAAAGTTCAGCAGTTACTTCTAATAGCAATCCATCTCTGTTTATTGCAGTAATCATAAGATCAGCATTAAACGAACAGGTAATAGTGTTATCCCCCGAAACATCGATAAGACTG
>JAZSNJ010000087.1:0-9614 GCA_045536355.1 Clostridia bacterium
CAAGGGTAGCTAAGTTTATGAAAGAGCTTGATGAAGAACTCTGGAAGCTCGGGATTTTAGCAAAAACCGAGCATAATGAGGTAGCTCCTGCTCAGCATGAACTTGCACCAATATTTACAACAACCAATATTGCAGCTGACCATAATCAGCTTACAATGGAGCTTATGCAGAGAATTGCTAAAAAACACGATATGGTTTGTGTTCTCCATGAGAAACCATTTGAATATGTTAATGGCTCAGGCAAGCATA
Source organism: Clostridia bacterium (assembly GCA_045536355.1). Taxonomy (GTDB): domain Bacteria; phylum Bacillota; class Clostridia; order RGIG6154; family RGIG6154; genus CAKSDT01. The sequence continues at coordinate 250 of JAZSNJ010000087.1, forward strand.
ATAACTGGTCGCTTATTACAAACACAGGTAAAAATCTTTTAGACCCTGGCGAAACTCCACACGAAAATGCACAGTTTTTACTTTTCCTTTGCGCAGTTATAAAAGCAGTAGACGATTATCAGGATATGTTAAGAATTTCTGTTGCATCTGCAGGAAACGACCATCGTCTTGGTGCAAACGAAGCGCCACCTGCTGTAGTTTCAATGTTTTTGGGTGATGAACTTACTGAAATTTTAGAGTCAATTTTAAAAGGCGAAGAATATGACAGCAAGGAAAAGGCATTAATGAGAATTGGTGTTCATACTCTGCCCAAATTCCCAAAAGACACAACAGACCGCAACAGAACCAGTCCTTTTGCATTTACCGGTAACAAGTTTGAATTCAGAATGCTTGGTTCTTCTGCATCAATTTCAGGAGTAAATGTTGTAATAAATACTGCTGTTGCAGAAAGCTTAAAACAGTTTGCAGATGTTTTGGAAAATGCAGACAATTTTGAAGATGCACTTCACTCGTTAATCATAAGCGTTTTAAAAGAACATAAGAGAATTATCTTTAATGGTAACGGCTATGATGACGAATGGCTTAAAGAAGCAGAAAAAAGAGGTCTTTTGAATCTCAAAACAACACCTGACTGTCTTTCATACTACATAAAAGATAAAAATATTAAACTTTTTGCAGAACACAAGGTATTTACCGAAGCAGAAATCAAAGCAAGATATGAAATAAAACTCGAAGGTTACACAAAGGTAATTATTATAGAAGCAAGAACTATGATTGATATGGCTAAAAAAGATATTTTACCTTCAGCATCTGATTTTGTAAAAGAGCTTCTTGAAACCTTAACATTTAAGGAAACAGCTCTTAAAAAAGCAAAATGTAATTACGAGAAAAACACAGCAGAGCTTGTTTCAGATAAAATGGAAGAAATGTATACAGAAATTAATAATCTTGAAAAGGCACTTTTAGAAATTTCTGCTGACAAAATGAACTCACAGGAAACAGCTGATTATTGCAAAGATGTAATTATACCAACAATGGAAAAATTAAGAAACGCAGCAGACGCTATCGAAACAGTATGTGGCAGAAAGTTCTGGCCATATCCAAGCTATTCAGATTTACTTTTCAGCGTAAGATAAAAAGGAGAGAATAATTATGTTCCAAAATGCTAAATGGATCACCACAAGATACGGCGGACCTGACCTTGATATTAAACCTGCTCCATTTTTTAGAAAAGAATTTACCTTAAAGCAGGATGTAAAGGTTGCCACAATATATGTTTGTGCTTTAGGTTATGGTGAGTACTATATAAACGGTGAAAAAATTCATCAAGATGTTTTAACTACACCTTATACAAACTATGACAAAACTGTTTTATACAATAAGTATGATGTAACAAGATTTTTGACATCAGGCAAGAATGTTTTTGGTGTGATTGTGGGTAACGGGCCATACCATGTTGCAGAAGCAAATTCATGGAAAGATGCTTGCCAAACATGGACTGCCAACCCTAAATTTATAATGCAACTTGAAGTAGAGTATGTAAATGGAGAAAAAGAAACAGTTGTTTCTGATTCTTCTTTCGTGTGGACAACTGCAGAAATTATTTATGATGAATGGAAAATGGCAGAAATTCACGATAACAGACTTGCAATAAAAGATTGGAGCAAACCATCTTTTGATGCATCAGGCTGGAACAAGAGCTTTGTAGGTTTCCCGCCTGGTGGCAAAATGACTTTAAGCTATATTCCACCAATTATGATAACCGATGAATTTCCAATGAAAAAAATCGCTGAAAATATTTATGACTGCGGTCAAAATTTAAGCGGTTGGGTAAATCTTAAAGTTAAGGGCGGTAAGTCAGGTCAGGAAATTTCAATCATATACAGTGAAAGATTTGAAAATGGCGACATAAGCACACAAGATATTATAGGCCTTACTCAGCATCCTGAGAAAAAGCACATTGATAAAGTTATTTTATCAGGTGATGGTGAAGAAGAGTTTGAACCTAAATTTGTATATCATGGATTCAGATACATAAAGCTTGTAAATGCTCCAAAAGATGTAACACTTACAGCTAAATTCTTGCATACAGACATTAAAGCAGTTGCTGATTTTTCGTGTAGCGATGCTACATTAAATGAACTTCACAGAATGATAAAGTGGGCAACACTTTCAAACTATCACGCAGTTCCTACAGACTGTCCGCACAGAGAACAAAACGGTTGGATGGCAGATGCATATCTTTCAGCACAGCAGGTTTTGATGAATTATGATATTGATGCTGCATACACTAAATTTGTTCACGATGTTGTTGATTGCCAGAAAGAAAGTGGTCAGTTGCCTTGTGTTGTGCCACAGTCTTCGTGGGGATATAACTGGGGTTCCTGTCCTGGATGGGACACACCACTTTTCTACCTCCCATACTATATGTATCAGATAAACGGTAATAAGGATATAATAGAATATGTTTATCCTTACTGTGAAAAGTATATGAACTTTGCAAATCAGATGCAGCAGGGATTTATTATATATGACGGTCTTGGAGACTGGGTTGCACCTTTAGAAACAACCAATAAGTGTGAACCTTGGATTATAGAAACTGCTTTTTACTATGCATTTTCAAATATGATGGCAGAGTTTTCGAGAGTTTTAGGAAAAGATGCTTCAAAATATGAAACCTTAGCCCAAAACGTAAGAAAAGCTTTCAGAGAAAAATATTTTGTAAATGGCACCTATGCAAACGATTCACAAACAGCTCTTGCCTGTGTTGTATATCAGGGATTGGCTGATGAAAATGAAGTTCCTGCTATGGTAAAACTTTTGGCGGAAAAAATCGAAAATAACGGTTGCCATCACGATTGCGGAATTATGGGAAATAAGTTTTTATATCAGGTACTTACCGAAAACGGATATATTGACCTTTTGTATAAACTTACCGTAATTGAAACTTATCCAAGCTACGGATACTGGATTAAACAGGGACATTCTTCACTTCCTGAAAACTGGGATTGTTCAAGAGCTTCCTTAAATCATCATATGTTCAGCGAAGTTGACTTCTGGTGCTATAAGTATTTAGCAGGTATCAATTTAACTGAAAAAGGACTTTTGATTAAACCATATTTTGCAAAAGATGTTACCTGGGTTAAAGCAAAACACAAAAATATTGAAGTGTCTTACGATATGGAAAGCATAACAGTTGTAACTGACCGTGATGCAACCATAGTTTTAGAGGGTAACACCTATAATGTGGGAGCGGGAAGCCACACATATAAGCTTAATCGCTGATTAGTATTATAAACAAACCATAACTGACTGTTATGGTTTGTTGTTTTAGGAGTAATTATGGAAAAAACCAATTCAACCATTAATGTCAGAAATGAAGTTGAGTATATAACATATCCTAATTTAGAAAAGCTTGACTTTATAGTTCACGCAACATCAACAAGAGCAGGTGGAGTGTCAACACTTCCTTATACAAAGTCAATGAATTTAGGGTTTAAAACCGATGACAGCTTTGAAACAGTTAAAGAGAACTATCAAATCTTTTGTAGTGCAGTGGGATTTACCTATAAAAATTTAACCCATGCAAATCAAACGCATTCTTCTAACATTTTAACTGTGGGCGAAAAAGATGTGGGGAAAGGGCTTTTTAAAGAGAGAGATTATGAGAATATAGATGCCCTTATTACAAACCTTAAAAATGTTCCACTTGCCATTTTAACTGCAGATTGTGTACCTGTTTTGTTTTGTGATACAAAAAATAAAGTTATAGGAGCAGCTCACTGTGGCTGGAGAGGAACTTTTGATAAACTTCAGGAAAAAGTAGTTAAAAAAATGGCTGCCCAATTTAATACAAACCCCGAAGATGTATATGTTGCTGTCTGTCCGTCGGTTCACTCTTGCTGTTATGAAGTGTCAAAAGATTTAGCGGAAAGGTTTAAACTGGAATTTCCGTTTTTGGATAAAGAGATAATTTTACAAGATAGTTCATATTATTTGGATTTACCAGAAATAAATCGCAGTATATTAGTGAAAACGGGTATTCCTGACAAAAATATTTTTGTGTCAGACATTTGCACTGCCTGTAATAATGAAAAACTGTTTTCTCACAGAATTACAGGATTCAAAAGAGGTATGATTGCAACTATTATAGAGCTAAAATAAAAGCAGAAACGAAATTCGTTTCTGTTTTTATTTGTGTCTTAATTTTAATTCTTTCATAAAATGATATATGGGGAATTATGAAAGGGGGATAAAGGTTTGAATTATTGTTTAATTCCGCTGTCTTCTGTTACAAGTGCAAAAAGGCTGGAAAGGGAATGCCTTTATAATGGTGTGCTTTGTAGTGTTACTGGTACACCTAAAGGGATTTCTAAATACGGTTGCAGTCATTCTTTGAGATTTAAAGAAGCAGATGCAAATAAAGTTGTTAATATTGCCAAAACATTAGGAATAAATATAAACGGTGTGTATAAAGAAGAAAATAAAAGGTTTGTAAGATTGGAGCTATAAAATGATTTATTTTGATAACAGTGCAACCACAGCCATTAAACCTAAAAGTGTCATTAAGACAGTAAACCGCGTTTTGAAAACTGCAGGTGGTAACCCCGGAAGAGGTGGACACCTTTTGTCTTTAAAGGCAAACGATGAAGTATATAAAGCAAGAGAAACTGTAGCAGGTTTTTTTAATATAGATAACCCTGAAAGGGTGTGCTTTACTAACAATGCAACAACAGCATTAAACTTTGGGATTAAAGGCGTTTTAAAAGAAAACGACCATGTTATAATTTCGGGGATGGAGCACAATTCGGTTTTAAGACCAATTGAAAAATTAAAAGAAAAAAATGTGAGTTACGATGTTTTAAAATATAACGAAAATGGTCTGTTAAATGATATAGAAAAGCTTATTACCCCGCAAACAAAGCTAATTGTTATTAATCATGTGTCCAATGTAACAGGAGATGTTATTGATATTGAGAAAATAGGGAAAATTGCTAAACAAAAAGAAATTGTCTTTATGGTTGACGCATCGCAGTCGGCAGGGCATATAGAAGTTGATGTTAAAAAGTGTAACATTGATATACTTGCTTTAGCTGGTCATAAAGGACTTTTTGGCCCCCAGGGAACAGGAGTGCTTTATGTAAGAGAAGGCATTATACCCGATACAGTTATAGAAGGGGGAACAGGAAGTTTGTCAGAACTTTTTACACAGCCGCTTATTATGCCTGACAGGTTTGAATCAGGCACATTAAATGTCCCTGGTATTGCAGGACTTAAGTCAGGTATAGATTTTATAAATAAAACAGGAATTGAAAAAATAAGAACTCACGAACTTAAATTAACGCATTTTATAGAAGAGAAGTTAAAAAAGCACCAAAAGATAACTTTATATAAGTTTAATGATTTGGAAAAAAGAACAGGAATAATAAGTTTTAATATAGATGGTTGGGACAGCGTTGTTTTGGCGTCATATTTAAATGAAACAGGAGGATTTTGTACAAGAGGAGGGCTTCATTGTTCCTATCTTGCGCATAAAACATTAAATACAATTGACAAAGGAACCGTAAGACTTAGTTTTAGTGTTTTTAACACATTAAAAGAAGCAGAAAAATTTGTCAGCGCCATTGACAGAATAGCCTAAAAGTTGTATACTTTATACTGAGGAAATAATAGGAAAGGGAGCAGAGTATGGAAAGGATTACAACTTTTTTTCAAAGTTATATTAATGTGTTTAAAATAAATGACCTTGTGGATATTCTGCTTATGGCATCGGTTATATATTGGCTCATAAAACTCATCAAAGAATCCCGTGCCGAACAGCTCATTAAAGGCATTGTAATAATATTGGCAGTAACTCAGATTAGTGCGTGGTTTGACTTAAATGTTTTAAATTTTGTGTTAACAAATTTAATTCAGGTAGGTCTTTTGGCACTTGTTATAGTTTTCCAGCCGGAACTTCGAAGAGCACTTGAAGAAATGGGCAGGAACAAATTAGGAGACTGGATTTTTAAGACCGACAATAATGCCGACACTGAAAAAGCTATAGTTGAAGTTTGCAATGCAGCTATGTCTTTGTCGCGTCAAAAAACCGGTGCACTGATTGTGATTGAAAGAAAAACCAAAGTAGGGGATATAATTCTTACGGGCAAATCAATAGATGCTGAAATTTCATCTGAGCTTATAGAAAATATATTTTACCATAACACTCCTTTACATGATGGTGCGGTTATCATAAGAAACAACAGAATCAAGGCGGCGGGTTGTCTCTTGCCTTTATCTGTAAATAAAGATTTAAGCTCTGAACTTGGAACAAGACACAGAGCGGCAATAGGTATGTCAGAAAACTCTGATGCTATTGTGGTTGTTGTTTCTGAAGAAACAGGTAAAATATCTATTGCAAAGAAAGGCACATTAACAAGAAACTTTACTGCTGAAACCCTAAAGAGAACTCTTGAAAAATCTCTTTTAAAATTCGATGATGCAAAATCGTCAAAATCGGAAAAGGAGAAGAAAAATGTTCAGTAAGAATTATTTTAAAAACGAAACATTTATAAGAGTTATATCGGTCTTGGTTGCAGTAATACTCTGGATGTATGTTATTGGTGTAAGAAACCCAAGGGTTACAGTTAACATAAGAAACATTCCTGTACAGATAGTAAATGTAACAGGTGTGTCCCAGAGAAACCTTAAAGTTATTGAAATGTCAGATACAGCCTTGGATGTTAAGGTTGCAGGAAGAAGAGCAGATGTTGCACAGGTTTCATCTGACGATATTAAATTAACGGTTGACGCATCTTCTATCACTTCATCAGGTGAATACACTTTAGATGTGTCAAGTGAAACTTCAGTAGAAAATGTTGTAGTTGACGAAGTAAGCAAACAAAAAATAAAACTTTATGTTGACCAGGTAATAACAGTAGAAAAAGTAGTTAAGATAAATGTTTCGGGCGAACCCAAAACAGGTTATGCTGTAAGGGAAGCCACATCGAATATTGACAGAGTTTTAATTGAAGGTCCGAGAAAACTTTTAGAAACTGTTGACAGTGCCAATGTAACCATTGATGTTACAGGTGCAGATAAAGAAGTGGTTCAGATTTGTAATGTCGAACTTTATACAGTAAACGGTACTTTGATTGAGATGTCTTATATAACACTCGATAACAAGAGTATATCTGTTAAAGTTCCTGTTGATAAATTCAGGTCAATTAAAATTGTGCCAAATGTAAAAATTGATAATCCTGAAAAATATATGATAACAGCAGAACCTGACACTGTTGATGTATACGGTGCCAAGGATATTGTTGACGCTGTAAATCAAATTGAAACATCTAACATTACAGCTTATGGCCATGGTGAATACAGGGCTAAACTTAAAGTGCCTGAAAAATTATATTTAAAAGATGATATTACAAGTGTAATTGTAAAAATTACAGAAAAATAAGTATGTTTAACCGTCAGCAGCTTTGCTGACGGTTTTGAAATGTAAACCCAAGTTTACATTTTTTATTTAAATCGACAAAAAACCCAAACATAAGCACCTGGGTTACAGCGCTTTTCGCAACTTTAAGTTGCGAAAAAAGCAAAATTAAGTTGCTTGATTAAAAAATGCATATTTGATAATATTAATTTGTAATATGCAAATATAAGTACTTGGAAGGGGATATGAGTATGACAATAGGTGAAAAAATTACAAAGCTAAGAACTGCCGCAAATATTTCGCAGGAACAACTTGCAGAAAAAATGGATGTTTCAAGGCAGTCTGTATCAAAATGGGAAATGGACCAGGCGCTTCCGCAGATTGATAAGGTTTTACAACTTTGCGAATTGTTTGACATTTCAACAGATGAACTTTTGCATGACAAAATTTCTGTAAATTGCAATTTGCCTGGTGAACCTGTGCAAAATAAATATTTTGGAACTGACGGTTTCAGAGGTGAGGCTAATGTTGACCTTACATCTATGCACGCATATAAAGTAGGCAGATTTTTAGGCTGGTATTTTTCATCAGAACTTGCAGGATGTTCGAAGGTAGGATACCGTCCAAGAATTGTAATAGGTAAAGATACAAGAAGATCAAGTTATATGCTCGAATATTCTATTGTTGCAGGTCTTACAGCTTCAGGCGCTGATGCATATCTTCTTCATGTAACTACAACACCAAGCGTATCTTATGTAACAAGACAGGATGAGTTTGATTGTGGTATTATGATAACTGCATCACACAATCCTTATCACGATAATGGTATCAAAGTAATAAATAAATATGGTGAAAAACTTGATGATAATACAACTGCTTTAATCGAAGCTTATATTGACGGTAATTTAAAAGCACTTGGTGTTTCAGGTTCTGATTTGCCACTGGCTTACAAAGATAAAATCGGTTGTATTGTAGACTATGCATCAGGCAGAAACCGTTATCTTGGATACTTAATTTCTCTTGCATCAAATTCTTATAAGAACTTAAGAATTGGACTTGATTGTGCAAATGGTGCTTCATGGATGCTTGCAAAATCAGTTTTTGGTGCATTAGGTGCACAAACTGTTGTAATAGGCGCAAGCCCTGACGGTCTTAATGTTAACACCGATTGCGGTTCAACACATATTGAAAATCTATGCAAACTTGTAAAAGAACAACACCTTGATGTAGGCTTTGCCTTTGACGGTGATGCTGACCGTTGTATTGCTGTTGATGAAAACGGTAATATTGTAGACGGTGATGCCATGATGTACATCTTGGGCAAACGCTTAAAATCAAGAGGTGTTCTTAATAACAATACAGTAGTTGCAACAATTATGTCTAACAGCGGATTGCTCACCAGTCTTAACGAGATTGGCATTAAGTGTGCACAGACAACTGTTGGTGACAGATTTGTTTATGAATGTATGCTTAATAATGACTATAGCTTAGGCGGAGAACAGTCAGGACATATTATTCTTAAAAAGTATGCAACAACAGGTGATGGAATACTCACTGCTATTATGATTACAGAAGAAATCTGCGATTCTAAATTATCATTATCAAAACTTGCTGAGCCTGTTAAACTTTATCCTCAGTATCTTAAGAACATAAGAGTTAAAGATAAAGCAGCAGTTTTGGGTGATGGTGAAGTATTAAAAGTTTTAGAAGAAGTTGAAACTTTGATTGATGGTAAGGGCAGAGCACTACTTCGTCAGAGTGGTACCGAACCTGTTATCAGAGTTATGATTGAAGCTGAAAGCGAAACAAAATGCGTTGAATATGCAGAAAAAATAGCTAATAGAATTGTTGAAAGGGGACATAGCGTTGAATAAGCTTGTTAAAACAAAGGAATTATTTGATTGCAAAACAGAATATTTAAAAGAGCTTTTTGAAAACGGTGAATATC
>JAZSNJ010000177.1:0-4284 GCA_045536355.1 Clostridia bacterium
GCTTATTTTGTTGAAATTTCTGATAAAGAAATGGTTCTTGTATGCTGAGTATGGAACCACTCTTTATTATTCTTTTTAACCATACCCACGATTGCAATCGGGAACCATGTGAATGTATACAGATAGTATGGTATATAACCTTTAATTACATTCCAGTTAAGCTTACCCTCAAACCATAAAACACTCGGAACAAACAACAATTGCATTACAACAATAGTGTTCCATATAATAGGTGTCGGGAATAAATAAGACATCTGGAAAAATCCTAAATCACCGTTAGGATAAAATGTTTGTGCGTATGACATAAATGTAATATAAAAGAGCGCAATAAGTCTTACAGGCTGGAATACATACAGTGCGCAGTCAATAGCAATGATGCTGCGTTCTTTAATACCTTTTTTAAATAGTTTAACAAAAAATCTGCTTAAAATATCTGCGTGTCCCTGCATCCATCTTACTCTTTGTTTATATGACTGAGAAAATGTTAAAGGCTTTTCATCATAAACTATAGCGTTATGTGCCCAACCAACTTTTTTATTGTTAAGAGCAAGTTTCATGGTAAACTCCATATCTTCAGCAAGACATGTTGCTCCCCAACCGATTTCTTTTATGATATCTGTAGATATAGCAAAACCTGTTCCGCAAAGCTGACAGCACATTCCTAAAATATATCTTGCATACTGGAATGTTCTGTTGATTGTCCAGAAAGAAATAGCGTATGAAAGAGTTATCCATGAATCATATGGATTTTTCGTATCAATATAACCCTGAACAGCTTGAAAACCTTTGTTGAACTGCTTATTCATTTCATTTAAAAATTCCGGATGAACAATATTATCTGCATCAAACACACAAATAGCATCATATTTTTTATCCATAGCGAAAATTTTATCAAACATCCAGTCAAGTGCATGACCTTTACCTTTTAATTCATCATTAAAGCGTTCAAAAACTTGTGCACCATGCTCTCTGGAAACTTCAGCTGTATTATCTGTGCAATTATCAGCAACAACAAATATATCATATGCATCTTTATCATAGTTAACACTTTTTAAAGAATCAATAAGATTACCAATAACAACCTGCTCATTATGAGCTGCAACAATCATAGCAAAAGTATGTTTTTTGTTCAGATTAACAGTTGTTTTAGGTTCCTTTCTGAATAAACATCCTGATAATGAAATAAAAGTGTAGTAACCGCCAATAATAAGCATAGATATTTGAAGTATCATGCTAAATACATAAAGTATATCAGACACATTACCGCCTCCAATTTATTTTTAAACCTTACATATAATACACTAGTTTTTGGAAAAAATCAAGTCTTTTTTTAAATTTATAATTTTTTATGGACAAAGTAATAAATTTATAGTAAAGTAAAGGTATAATATTTATATGTAAAAGGTGATATTTCTATGAAGGAAAAAACAACATACGTTTGCACCGAATGCGGATATTCTTCTTCAAAATGGCTTGGTAAATGTCCAGAGTGCAATAACTGGAATTCATTTGAAGAAGAAGTTATCTTGATAGACACAAAAACAACACCATTAAAATCTATGCCAAGAAAAACACCAATAAAATTAAATGAGATATCTCTTTCTTCAGAAGAAAGATTTTCTTCAGGCATTTCAGAACTTGACAGAGTTTTAGGTGGTGGAATTGTTTCGGGATCGTTAGTTTTAATATCTGGTGAACCCGGAATTGGCAAATCAACTCTTCTTCTTCAGATTTGTTCTTCAGTTAATGAAAGTGTACTCTATGTGTCAGGCGAAGAATCTGAAAGCCAAATTAAGCTAAGATCAAAAAGGCTTGGTGTTCAAACTGATTCTTTACATTTACTTTGTGATACTACTCTCGAATCAGCTATTAATGCTATAGAAACTCTTAAACCTAAAGTTGCAATAATTGACTCTGTTCAGACTATTAGTTCAGATGATTGTCAGACTGCCCCGGGAAGTGTTTCACAAATCAAAGAAATAACAATGGCTCTATTAAAAATTGCTAAATCATTAGATGTAACAATATTTTTAGTTGGTCATGTTACTAAAGACGGAACTATAGCAGGTCCTAAAATCATGGAACATATGGTAGATTCAGTAATTTACTTTGAGGGTGATAAAACACATACCTTCAGACTTTTAAGGGCTGCTAAAAACCGTTTTGGATCTACAAATGAAGTAGGAATATTTGAAATGAATGAAAATGGATTAGAAGAAGTGTTAAACCCAGCTTCTTCTATTCTTCAAAATGATGCTGTCATAAGTTCCGGAACTTGCATTACCTGCACTATGGAAGGAACAAGACCAATAATATCTGAAGTCCAGGCTTTAGTTACACCCACATTCTTTCCTGCACCAAGAAGAACTGCAACAGGGCTTGATTATAACAGAGTAACACTTCTGCTTGCCGTTTTGGAAAAAAGACTTAATCTTAATATATCTAATTATGACGCTTATATAAATATTGCCGGTGGTATGCGCTTAACCGAACCATCATCTGATCTTGCTATAATTTTAGCTGTTTATTCAAACAAAAAAGATTTGATAATTGATAACAAAACAATTGCTTTTGGTGAGGTTGGCCTATTGGGAGAAGTAAGAACTGTTTCCTTCCCGGACAGCAGAGTAAAAGAAGCGAGAAAGCTTGGATTTAGTAAAATTATTGTCCCCTATTCAACATTAAACAAAATAACTGATAAAACAGGTGTTATAGGAGTAAAAACTGTAAAAGAAGCTGTTCTAGCACTTGAAAACCCAACAAATAATGTCTAAAAAAATTGTCGATTTTTGAAAAATCTTTTTGACATTTTTTGAAAAATATGTTATAATTTACTTAACTGATAAGCATTTACCGGAGGTAACATTATGTACAAAGTGGGTGAAAAAATAGTATATCCTATGCATGGCGCCGGAACGATTGTTTCTATTGAGGAAAAAGAAATTTTGGGCGACATTAAAAAGTATTACATTGTGCGTCTTCCTGATTCTGAAATTAAGCTAATGGTTCCGATTGATTCTGCTGACACTATTGGAGTGCGCGAAATTGTTGATAGGAAGCTTCTCAAGGGTATATTTGAAGAAATTAACAGCACCCCAGAAGACACAGATGTTAACTGGAACAAAAGGTATAGAGAACATCTCCAAAAGATGAAAACCGGTGATTTAGTACAAGTTGGAACTGTTGCGAAAAACCTATTAAAAAGAGAGCAAACAAGAGATTTGTCAACTTGTGAAAAGAAAATGCTTAACAATGCACTTCAGATTATTGTCAGTGAAATTTCATTGATTGAGAATAAATCTTCTTCTGCAGTTCAAAGTGAATTAATTGAAAACTTAATAAAATAAAAAAACTCCATTCGGAGTTTTTTTATTTTTCTAAAATTTTAATTGCTTTATCAATTTGTGATAAAACAGACTCAGGTGATGGTCCACCTTCTGATTTTCTGTTATTAACACATGTGTCAAGGCTGATAGCGGTATATACATCATCTTCGAATGCATTACTGTACTCTTTAAATTTTTCTAAAGACAATTCTTCTAATGTTGTATTATTCTCAACACAATAACCAACTAAAGAACCTGAAATTTTGTATGCATCTCTGAACGGGGTGCCTTTTTTTGTCAAATAATCAGCTAGATCGGTGGCATTTATAAATCCTTTTGCTGCAGCATTTCTCATGTTTTCTTTCAAAACAGACATTGTAGAGAGCATAGGAATAAATGTCTCAATGCACTCTGTTAATGTTTCCACAGCGTCAAAAATGGCTTCTTTATCTTCTTGCATATCTTTATTATAAGCAAGTGGCAATCCTTTCATCATTGTAAGAAGAGTTAAAAGGTCTCCATACACCCTGCCTGTTTTACCTCTGATTAATTCAGTTACATCAGGGTTTTTCTTTTGTGGCATAATACTAGACCCAGTTGAAAACCCGTCATCTAATTCAATGAATTTGAATTCCCAACTGCACCACATAATTATTTCTTCCGAGAATCTTGACAAATGCATCATTGTCATTGATATAACTGATGCTAGTTCTATACAAAAATCTCTGTCAGAAACTCCATCAAGGCTGTTTTGACACACACTGTTAAATCCAAGCTTTTCCTTAACCAATTGTCTGTCTATTGGATAAGTTGTACCAGCTAACGCACAGCTTCCCAGAGGTAAAACTTTCATTCTTTCTTTACATTGACCAAGTCTTTCTAAGTCTCTTAAAAGCATCCATACATACGCCATTAAATGATGGCCAAACGTTATTGGTTGTGCTCTTTGTAGATGTGT
>JAZSNJ010000183.1:0-14890 GCA_045536355.1 Clostridia bacterium
AAGACTGACCATAAGGAAGTGTTCTCCACTGGTCTGCAGTAATTTCAGTACTGCTTGCTGCGTTTGCAGTTATTGGCATCATAGCTACGGTTGATAAAACCATAGAGAGCACCAAAACTAAGCTTAAAAGTTTTTTCATAAAAAATCCCCTTTTCCATGATTATATAAATTTATTTTTTTACAAATTTTAAAGCATATTATATAGGAAGAAACTCCTTTTTCCTTCAAAAGGGCATAAAAACCCACTTAAAGACACTATGCCTTATACTAGATTGTAGCACTTTATCAAACACATTTCAATATATCATTTTTGCTTTTTGGTATATTTTTTTTGCTCTCTTTTTGAAATTTAAACTCTCGTTTTTGGCTTAAAATAAGCCTTTTTGCAATATATTGTATAATTTTGCAAAAGTAACACTATATGTTGTAAAATATATAAGAATTTACAAAAAATGTATTTTCCTTTACAAAATTTGTTTAAAATGTTACAATTTATATACTATATTAGAAGGAGAATTTACATATGCATTTAAAACAGAACCTTTGTGCTATTCTTGCCGCATTTATATGGGGAACAGCCTTTGTTGCACAAAGCGTAAGCACAGATTTTATAGAGCCTTTTACCTTTAACGCCTTAAGAAGCATTATTGCAACAGTATTTTTATTAATTGTTATATTTTTAATAAACAAAAGGGGAACCATACCAAAATTTAAACAAAACAAAAAAGCATTAATTAAGGGCGGCGTTTTGGCAGGAATTATTTTATTTATAGCTGCCAATCTTCAGCAGTTTGGCATTTTCAACGAAACATCTGCAGGAAAGGCAGGATTTATTACTGCACTTTATCTTGTTTTAGTTCCTATATTCGGTCTCTTTTTTAAAAAGAGAGCATCAATAACTGTGTGGATAAGCGTAGTAATTGCAACAGTCGGTCTTTATCTTTTATGCATTAAAGAAAACTTTACAATAGAGCTTGGGGATTTTTATGTTTTCTTATGTTCAATCTGTTTCGCGTTCCACATTTTAACTATTGACCATTTTGGCGAAAACTGCGACAGTTTAATGTTATCTTTTGTGCAATTTTTCACAGTAAGCGTTTTGTCTGTTATATTTGCACTTATTTTTGAAACACCAAACCTTAACAATATAATGCACTGCGTTTTCCCTGTTTTATATGTTGGCGTTTTCTCAAGCGGTATTGCCTACACGCTTCAGATTGTTGCGCAAAAAGGCTCAAACCCCACAGTTATTACACTGCTACTTAGTTTAGAGTCTGTCTTTGCAGTTTTGGCAGGAGCAATTGTTTTGAAAGATGTAATGTCAATTAAAGAGCTTGTTGGTTGTTTGCTTATGTTTTTTGCAGTAATTCTTGCACAGTTGAAAATTGATAATTAGAGGGAGTAATTTATGGTTTTACCTGATGAAGTTAAACTTGCTATATCTTTAATAGAACAAAATGGGGGACAGGCCTATTTAGTAGGTGGCTGTGTCCGTGATTTTGTTATGGGCAAAAAGCCTGATGATTTTGATATTGCCACTTCTTTTACTCCTTTAAAAATTAAAAAGTGCTTTAAAAATTACAAAACTGTTGATACAGGGGTTAAGCACGGAACTGTTTTGGTTATTATTAACTCGTTCCCTCTTGAAATCACAACCTTTCGTGTTGACGGAGAATATAAAGACGGAAGGCATCCCGAAAATGTTGCGTTTTCCAAAAATTTAGGAGAAGATTTAAAAAGGCGTGATTTTACAATTAACGCTTTAGCCTATAATGAAACTTCTGGAATTGTTGATTTGTTCGGTGGGAAAGACGATATTAAAAACAGCACCATACGCACAGTTGGAAATCCAGACAAAAGGTTTAAAGAAGATGCACTTCGTATGCTTCGTGCGTTAAGGTTTTCTTCTGTTCTGGGTTTTGAAATTGAAGAAAAAACCAAAGAAAGCATTAAGAACAACTTTTCTCTTGTTTTAAATGTTTCTGAAGAGAGAATTTTTGCAGAACTCAAAAAACTCATATTGGGGGATAATGCAAAAGAAGTTTTTGAAGAATATTTTGATTGTCTTAACCTTATTTTAAGTGCAGATTTAATCAAAGAGTTTAACGGAGATAACTTTTACCAAAAACTTGCATCAATTTATTCTGATGAAGAAAAAGCCTTTTATTCTCTTAAAAATCTGAAGGCAGACAATTTTACTGTCAAGACCGTTGTAAACTTAATTAAATATAAAAACTACCCAAAAGATGACATATCATTTAAAAAACTTATGTTTTATGAGGGGGAGGAGTTTTGCCGTATTTTTGACAGCTTAAAAACTAAAGAAATTTTATCTGAAAACGAGTGTATTTTTTTGAAAGACTTAAAAGTAGACGGAAACGATATGTTAAACCTTGGCATTAAAAACGAAAAAATAAAAGAAATACTTAACAAACTTCTTTTTATGGTGCATAAGGATAACTCATTAAACCAGAAAGCCACACTTTTAGACATAGCTAAAAAAATCTTGTAATTTTATGCTGTATTTGGTATAATTATCTTGACTTATACAGAAAGGATAAACAGTTTATGGATATTTTTTCAATTTTCACTTTGTTTGGTGGCTTGGCATTTTTCCTTTACGGTATGAATGTTATGTCCTCAGGCCTCGAGAAAACTGCAGGTGGAAAATTAGAAGTTTTGCTTAAAAAGATGACATCTAATCCTGTAAAAAGTCTTCTTTTAGGTGCAGGTATTACTATTGCAATTCAGTCATCTTCTGCACTTACTGTTATGCTTGTAGGCCTTGTTAACTCGGGCATTATGAATTTGGGACAAACCATCGGCGTTATTATGGGTTCTAACATAGGAACAACCTTAACTGCGTGGATTTTGTCGCTTTCAGGTATTGAAAGCTCCAATGTTTTTATAAGATTATTAAAGCCTGAATCTTTTTCTCCCATTGTTGCATTTATCGGTATACTTATGATAATGGTTGCAAAATCGATTAAGAAAAAGGATTTAGGAAAAATACTTGTTGGTTTTTCTGTTCTTATGTACGGAATGGAACTTATGGGTGATGCTGTTTCACCACTTGCTGACAGTCCGTCATTTTCAAGCATTTTAACTGCCTTTACAAACCCGATTTTAAATGTTTTGGTCGGTGCTGTGTTTACAGGCGTTATTCAAAGCTCTGCAGCATCGGTTGGTATACTTCAGGCTCTTTCATTAACAGGCGGTATTACATATAAAATGGCAATACCTATTATTATGGGTCAAAACATTGGTACCTGCATTACAGCGCTTTTATCCAGTATCGGAGTTAACAAAAACGCAAAAAGAGTTTCTGTTGTTCATATAAGCTTTAATATAATCGGTACAGTTGTACTTTTAATAGTTTATTATCTTTTGGACGCTCTCATTAATTTTTCATTTACAGATATGCCAATCAGTCCTTTTGGTATTGCAGTAGTTCACACAATATTTAATGTAGCTACAACAGCGCTCTTAATTCCGTTTTCAAAACAGCTCGAACAAATTGCATATATGGTTATTAAAGACACAGGCGAAGTTGAAAAAACCGAGCTTTTGGACGAAAGACTTTTGTCTACTCCCGGTCTTGCGATCGCAAGATGCCGCGAACTTACAAACAAGATGGCAGAAATTGTTGCTTTATCATTCAAAAACTCTATTGACATTGTTAAAGAATACAACGGTGATATTGCAGACAAAATTGAACAAGACGAAGATGTTACTGACCATTATGAAGATGCTCTCGGCTCATACCTTGTTAAACTTTCAAGAAGAAGCTTAACTGTTGAGGACAGCCATAAAATTTCAATACTTCTTCACACCATAGGGGACTTTGAAAGAATTGGCGACCATGCTTGTAATATGGTTCGCACAGCAAAAGAAATAAGCGACAAAAACATTATCTTCTCCGAAGATGCACAAAAGGAAATCGGTATTATTTCAGATGCTGTAACAGAAATCCTTGAAGTTACCCAAAAAGCCTTTATTGAAAACGATATTGAACTTGCCAAAAAGATTGAGCCGCTTGAACAGGTTATAGACAAGCTTAAATTAAACTTCAAAAACAAGCATATTAACCGTCTGCAAAAAGGCGAGTGCACCATAGAGATGGGCTTTGTGTTTAATGACCTTTTAACAAACTACGAAAGAGTTGCAGACCATTGTTCCAACATCGCAGTTTGTCTTATCGAAGTTGCTTCAGACAGTTTCGACACACACAAATACTTGTCAGATGTTAAACACGGTGATAACCTGTTTGAAGAAACATTTAAAAACTACAGTAAAAAATACGATATATAAATTGCAAATTAAAAAAAGCATCGCGAATGCGATGCTTTTTATTATGCTCCTGTTTTGAAAATTTTGCCTTTGATATTATCGTCTGAATAGTTTTTAAGATAGTTTATAATATCTTCTATACTGTCTGTTACATATAAAAGTTTTTTACATTCTTCTTTAACAAATTCTTTTTCTATTGCAAAATCCAAAAGGTCAATTATTTTATCATAGTATCCTAAAACATTAAAAACTACTATTGGTTTTGTATGAAGTGATAGCTGTTTGGATGTTAAAATTTCAAAAAATTCTTCAAATGTTCCTATACCACCCGGTGCTACTATAAATCCGTCTGCCTTGTCTTCCATTGTTTGTTTTCTTTCGCGCATTGTTTTGGTGAAAATAAAATCAGATAAACCGTCCATCAAAGCGTTTCTTTCTTCAAAAAAGGTGGGGGCAACGCCTAAAACATAACCCTTTTCTTTCAACACACCTCTTGCTGTAGCGCCCATAACACCGTCTTTACCGCCACCGTAAACTACACCAAATCCGTTTTTAGCCAAAGCTGAACCTAATTCTTCTGCAGCTACAATATATTCTTTATCTATTTCGTTGGATGCTGCGCCATATACACATATATTTGTCAATTTAAACACACCTTTCTAAATGTCTTGTTGTTCGGGAAGAATAAGTGCTGCTATAATATATGCTAAAATTCCTGTTCCCATGCAGAAAATCAATGCTGCCCACAAAAGACGAATGAGTGTTGGGTCAACATTAAAATAATCTGCCAAACCTCCGCAAACACCAAAAATTTTTTTGTTGGTATTTGATTTATAAAGTTTTTTCATAACTCATACCTCCTTTATTACATAATACTACAAATTTTGATTTTTGTAAAGAAAAAGCATCGCTATTTAGCGATGCTTTTTATGTTTCGAATTATTTGTTGGCTTCGTCTATTACTACCTTTGCTATTTCAAAAGGCATTTCTTCGTATCTTACAAAATCCTGAGTAAATTTACCGGTTGCTCTTGTCATTGAGCGAAGGTCTGTTGCATAGGTTTTCATTTCACCTGTTGGAACTTCGGCTACTACCTTTTGCATTCCCTTGCCAAGTGGTAACATTCCCATAATTCTGCCTCTTCTTTTGTTTATATCGCCGATTACATCACCCATATAAACTTCTGGGATTGTAACTTCAACTGCATCTACAGGTTCTAATAAAACAGGATTTGCATCTGTTAAGCCCTGCTTAAATGCTAAAGATGCTGCCATTTTAAACGCCATTTCTGATGAGTCAACCGGGTGGTAAGAACCGTCTAAAAGTGTTGCCTTCAAGTTTACAACAGGATATCCTGCCAAAACACCTGTAAGACAGCAATCTCTTAAGCCTTTTTCTACTGCAGGGAAGTAGTTTTTAGGTACACTTCCGCCAAATACTTTTTCTTCAAATATCATTTCATCGCACTCGAATGGCTCAAATTCAATTTTAACATGACCGTACTGACCGTGTCCGCCTGATTGCTTTTTATGTTTACCCTCAGCAGTAGCTTTTTTCTTGATTGCTTCTCTGTAAGGTGTTTTTGCTTCTTCTAATGTAACACCTACTTTGAACTTTTCTAAAAGTTTATTTACAACTACTGATAAGTGTGTTTCACCCATACCGCTTATCACCGTCTGTTTTGTTTCGGTATTTAATGTATAGCCTATGGTCTTATCTTCTTCCATTATTTTAGCTATGCCCTGGCTTATCTTTTCTTCATCGCCTTTTTCCTTTGGAGATATTGCCATTTTAAGCATTGGCTTTGGAAAAGAAATGGTATCAAGAAGTATTTTTCTTGCAGGGTCGCAAAGAGTGTCCCCTGTTCTTGTGTATAAAAGTTTTGGAATAACGCCGATATCACCTGCAGTAAGCTCTTTTGTTTCTGTCTGTGTCTTACCGCATACATATAAAATTTTACCTATCTTTTCTGTCTGGTCTGTGCTTGAGTTATATACAGAAGTATCTGCCTTTAATACGCCCGAGAAAACCTTTACAAACGAAAGTCTGCCGATAAATGGGTCTGCAATTGTTTTAAATACCAATGCAGAAAGCGGTTTTTCGGTTCTGTAGTGAACTTCAACAGTTTCATCACTGTCTTTGAATTTTGCGATTTCTATTGCAGTTTCAATCGGTGCAGGTAAAAAGTCATTTATAGCATCCAATAATTTTCTTACACTTGCCGCAATCATAGCAGAACCGCAAAGTACAGGTGTAATATCAAGACTTGCAATACCCTTTTTAAGAGCTGTTTTAATTTCATCTTCGGTAAATTCTTCACCTGCAAAATATTTATCCATTAAAACTTCGTCTGTTTCTGCGATTGACTCTAAAATCATCTGTCTTGCAGGGAGTGCAACTTCTAGCATATCGTCAGGCACGGGCATATCAATGATTTTACCATCTTCAAATTTTCTTGCTTCCATTTTAATTACATTAACATAGCCTTCGAATTTGCCATCTTTAACCATTGGAACATAAAACGGAGCAATAGATGCACCAAAATGTGCTTTTAAGTCATCTATAACCTTTTTATAGTCTGCCTTTTCGTCATCCATTTTTGTTATGAATATAATTTTTGGAATTTTTCTTTCTTCAGCATATTCCCAGCCAAAGGTAGTGCCTGTTTTAACACCTGAACGGGCAGAAACTGTAATAACAGCGCTTCCTGCAACTCTTACAGCCTGTCTTGCTTCACCCTCAAAGTCAAAAAATCCAGGAGCATCTATAACATTTATCTTTTTGGTTTTCCATTCAACAGGTAAAACTGAAGAATAAATGGAAATACCTCTTTTAATTTCTTCTGGGTCAAAATCAGAAACAGTATTACCGTCAGTTACCTTACCGACTCTGTTTAAAGCACCGCTTGCAAAAAGCATAGCCTCAGCAAGTGAAGTTTTGCCTGAACCGTTATGTCCTAAAATACATAAGTTTCTGATATCCTCTGTTTTGTAATTGTTCATTTTTTTCATCTCTCCTTTTTTGCCTTTACAAAAAGCTGTAAAATGCTTAATAAGAGAGATTTCTATAAGACCATATCCCTTTCCTTTTAATCCCTCAATTTTCTTTTTGTGCATACTGCACAATTTTTTTATTTATTTTGTGCAAATGGCACAAAGAAAGGCAGCGCTTTTGAGCGTTGCCTTTCAATTTACAATTGAGAATTGACAATTAAAACACTTATTCTTCAAATATGTCAATTATTATCTTCTTTTTCCGTTTTGCATAAAGAGAGGTTTTATATGCTCCGCCAAAAGTGGTTTCTAAATAGGTTACAACCACATCTGCTCGGTTTACCATATATTCGTTTCTTTTTACTATCGCAAACTTTTTGGGAGTTCTTTCTATTTCGGGGTATATAGAATAATCGTATAAATTTTTGTCGTAATCTTTGTCTATATAAGGCACAACCAAAACCGATGTAATATGAGGATACTTTTCCTTTAATTCTTTTACAATTCTTGCACATAAGTGGTCGAACTTACCATATCCGCCAAGTAAAAACTCTGTTGCCCCCGCGTTTATAAGTCTTTCAACTTCAAAGCGAACTCTTTTTTCTGTTTCTTCCAGATAGGAGTATGAGATTTCTCTGTTTCCGCAAAAGGTTACAACCATCGCTCTTTATTCCCCCTAAATAAAAAATGCGCAACCCTTAAAAAGAGCTGCGCACAAAAAAACGCACTTACTCTGTTTCAAAGGTTGCAACACACTTTAAATCAGACATACTTGTATCACACAAGAGAATGACGAAACAAGAGTGTACGCTTTTTACAAATAGCGTACCTCCTGCGTGATACAAAAATTCATTTTTTAGTATGTTTTAAATAATTTAAAGTAGTTGCATAAATATTATATCAAACTTAACTTTTTATGTCAATAAAAAGAAAAGCACCGCTTTCGCGATGCTTTTTTGTTATTTTATTGTAAAGATTATGTTCTTTTCTCCTTTAAATTTAGCAAATTCTGCATCTAAAAGAGTGTTGATTGAATTTAAGTATGCTTCTTCAAAATAGTCTTCAAACTCGGGTGTGTAGGTTTTAGTGTCAAGACATTTTATAATATGGTATCCGTAAACAGATTCTACAACCTGTGAAATTTCGCCTTTTTCTAATTTTAATGCAGCATCTTCAAATTCTTTTACAAAACCTGAATTTTGATAAACCTGATATCCCGCATCTGTCTGGCCGGGATCATTGTTATAAACCTTTAAAAGTTCATCAAATGCATTTACGCTTTTAATTGCTTTTGATCGAACATCATTTGCAAGATTTTTTGCATTTTTAAGCTCTGTTTCTGAAAGCTTAATTCCCGACTCTAAATCAACTGTTGGAATTAAAATATGCTTAACTGTTGCTATTTTTTTGGTGATTTCGTCTATTGACTCATCATAATCAATTCTTGCTTTAACCTTTAAGTCCTTTATTGTATCTAAATTTTTATAAAGATAGTCTACAACTACAGGTTGAAGAACATTAAGTTTTGCTGTTTCTTCGAAAAAGAGCTTGTCTTCTTCAACAGAAATATTATAATTCATAAGTTCTGCCAAGTGGTTTTCTGCACTTCCGTAAGAATTTACATATTCCTGATACTCTTTTTCCATATCAGGCATTTGGTATTTAACATTGTTTTTTTCTGCAGCGTCTTCAAAGAACTCTAAAAGTGCAACAGTATCAGTTATTTCTTTTAAGATTTCTTCTTCAGTAAGTTCAGGCATGTTTGTAGCGTAAACCTTATAATAAACTGTTGCAAGAGCATCTTTTTCTGTGTTTTCACCAATTAACTTCACATCTTTTAAACCTTTTGAAAGTGATGCTGTTTTGGTTTTTTCGTCCCACGAAACTCTATAGCCTAAAAGATTTCCCATATCACGAAGACCTAAATATGTAGTACCCTCATGCACAAAGTTTGAAACTTTATATGGCTCACCGTTAATGATGATTGCGTTTACATAGTCATTTAAAACATTTAATTCTGAATATTCTTCGCTTTTGCCTTTTTCTATTTTTGTTTCACCAAAATTTTTATTATCTGATGTTTCAAGAATTACAAGTTTTTCTTCGCCGTTCCAGCTTACTTCATATCCAAGCGCTTCTGAAATTGCACGAAGACCTAAATATGTTCTTCCCTCTATAACAAAATCAGGTGCGTTAACCTCATTATTTTCAATTAAAACATTAACATAGTTTGTTTTTGCCTGTACCTTTTGGTAAACATCTTCGGCACTTGCTCTTATGCTAAAAATTGCAACACATAAAACAAGTGCTGTAAGTAATAAAATTCTTTTTTTCATTTTGCATCTCTCCTTTTTATATATGATAACAAATATCAGTTTAAAAATCAATACAAAATTTCTCTTAAATTAAGTGCGCCATCACCTTTTAATTCCCATGTTGTTTCAAGGTCTAATCCAAAAATCAACTCTTGTTGGCTTACATGCCCTGAATTAAATGTACTTCCTGTATCATTATGGATTATATTAAATCCTTTTTCTGATATTGCATTTAATATTGTTCCGCCGTTTGTTCCGGAAATAGACCCCGAAATATTTTGCGTATCGCACTTTGATATAACTTCTCCTTTGTTAAGACAGTCAGACAAAGTATTATAGTTTGCGCCTGTAATACCTCCGTTTACAGAATATAGTCTGGAATTTATATTGATGTTGCCCTCATTCTGACTTCCGGCAACAATACCATGGTTTACATTTACAATTCCGCCAAGCTGTACGCCTGAAGCATTTATCTCAAAGTCTTTTTGGTTAAGACAGGAGATAATCATTCCCGTTGAATAGTTGATATTTGAAATCCCGCCCAAGAACACAAATCCGTCTGTTTCTATCTCGGTTTTTTTACCTTTTACTGTGCATCGGTATATAGTTCCGGTGTTTTTTTCAGCAACAGTTCCTGCGTTAGTGCCCAAAATTTCAAAATCTTCTAAAATGATTTCATATATTTCACCGTGGTTTACAGAAAACAGACCTTTTTCTGATTTTATTCCCCTTATGGTACATCCGTTACCCAAAAATGTTCCGAAAAAGGCAAACATATCATCACCGATAGGTTTAAACTCTTGTCTTTGGCAAAAGGCTGACATATCAAGGTCTGAAATAAGCATAAAACAGCTTCCGGGATAATACCTTACATTGTTAAGTTGTTCGGGAGTTATTATTATAAACGGATTTTCATAGCTTCCGTTTCCACCTGCGAAATCTCTTATGTTATCTTTTAAAGGATTTTCTTTATACGGGTTTTTAATAAGTTCAGGGTAAAGTCTGCCTTTTTGCCAGTTTAGTTCACCTAAAAGTTTAATCCATTTTTCATCTGTAAAATCATTTACAGGATGAAGTTCAGAAAATGTAAATTCGCCATCGCCTAATGGCTGAGACAAGGTTTCATCATAAAGGCATTTTATAATTTTACCTTTCCCAAAGCCCACCAACGACCCCTGATAAGAATTTTTCGCATTGGTTATGGTATATCCTGTATTAAGCGAGGATAAAACATTTAATTTTTCGGGTGCTTTACCAACTATTCCACCTGCATAAGCGCTCATTCCCGACCTTGATGAAATTTCGCCAAAGTTAACTGAATTTTCAATACTTCCTGATGCAATTCCAGAAATTCCACCTGCAGAGCTTTCCTTTTTGTCGGAGTTTGAAATAACTTTACCGCTGTTTACGCAAAACGATATCCTACTTCTTGAAATACCCGAAATTCCACCTGAGTATGAGTTTTCTGTGTCGGAAAAACTTATAACCCCGCCGTGGTTTTGAGAATTTGTTATTAAGTAGTTATTTACGCCTGAAATTCCTCCTGCATAAAGGGTGCCGAACACATAAGCGTCAGAATAAGCATTTTCGATTTTTTTGGTATTAGTTCCTGAAATACCACCTGCAGAGCCCAAAGCACCTATTCTTGATGAGGTTACCGAAACACTTATAATATCGCCTTTGTTTATACCTGTAATTCCACCTGCATTCTCATTACCTGTTACTGTAAACCTTACAAGATTTAAATTTTTGATTTCGCCTAAGTTAACTCCAAAAAGACCTGCATCTTCATCAGAATTAATTACAAAATCATAAAGAGTGTAATTTCCACCGTCTAAACTGCCTGAAAACTCGCTTATAGGTATAAAGCCTTTATCTGATGCTGTTACAGCATCTTTTTTAGAAAATATTATGTCTTTGGTAAGCTTAAAGTGTGCGTCAGGGTACATTCTTATATTATGTAAATCGTCAACAGTTGCAATTAAATAAGGATTGTTTTTAGTACCGTCTCCGCCCGAAAAGGCTTTTGGCATAGGATATGAAACATCTTTAAAGATTTCTAAAACAGGAACTCCTTTTTCAAAGTTCCATAATGCGTCAAACCCCTTAAAACTGTCTTTTTTGGTAATTTGTTTTAATGTAAGTGCGCCTTTTTCTTTTTTCTCGTATCTGTCTAAATAATATGAGTTATTATATTCTCCGTTTGATAAAGGATAAGCTTTATCATAAGATGAATATACATATCCTGTTGTAAGTGAGTTTAAAACTTCTCCTTTATCTGTTATACCAAAGGCTTGTATATCACCATCAATATTTCCTGCATTATGCGAAGATGCGATTTTACCCATATTATAAAGCACAATACCTGCACTTTGTTCTCCTGTTATATCACCGGTATTAAAGCACTCGTAAATATTGCCCTTATTTGTTTTTGCAATTCCCGCTCCCTCAGAAGCTTGTATATCACAAGCGTTTAAGCATCTTAAAATGGTACCTTTGTTTTCTTTTGCAATACCAAAAGACACTTTGCTTTGTTTAACATAAAGGTCTGAAATAACGCCTGTGTTTATGATAAACAAGCTTTCTGCATTAATTCCTGATACTGTTTTTTTGTTTCCGAAAAGCACACCCGAAAAATTTTGTATGCCCAAAAACTCACTGCTTATTCTTGACATATCAAGGTCATTATTTAAAATAAACGATGCGTTTGGATAGTCATTTATTTTAATAAATTGTGATGGCGTTACAATTTTATACGGATTTCCTGCGCTTCCGTCCCCACCAGCAAAATCTTTTATGTTTTCTTCTCTTTCGTAAAGAGTAACATCTTTTAAAACAGGGCCTTTTTTCCCCATAGTCCAATAATCTTTACTTAAGCTTTCAAATGCACTTATCTCTTGCATCTGAACAGTAGTTCTTTTGGTTAAATTTGCATTTCCATTGTTTTCACCAACTGCTAAAGCGTTTCCCGAATAGTAGCACTTATCTATATCACCTGTGTTTACATAAGAGGCGCTATATGCATTATTTGAATAGATCTCGCCAAAATAACAGCTTGTAAAAATTTTGCCCGAGTTTTCATAACAAAATCCTGCACACTCATTTCCAAAAAGCTTTGCGTAATTTAAAGTGTTTACAATTTCAAAGTTGTTTTTATGGGATATACCTGAACTTATATAGGCATTTACTGAACCCGCAAAAGCCGAATTTTCAATAAAAGCATTATTTTCATATATAAGCCCTGCACCGATGTTAGAGTTTACAGACCCGTCAACATAACAGCCAACAATGTCAAGATTATTTATTATTGCAATGGAAGATGCAATATTTTTGCTCATTAAATAAGCGTTTACAAGCCTTAAATTTTCAATTCTTCCGTTGTTTTCGTATATCAGTGATGCAGTTTCTCTTTCAGGGTCAGTAAGTTTAAAATTATAAATGGTATATCCATTTCCGTTTAAAACGCCCGAAAACTCTTCTATTGGCTCATATCCCAAAGCACCGCTAAAATCAATATCCGCACTTAATTTAAAAAAGCTTTTAGTGTTTTTTCTTATATTGTCAAAGTGAGTTGCGTTTTCTATTAAATATGGGTTGTCCTTACTGCCGTCCCCGCCGCCATACAGAGAGAAATCTTCATTTTGTATGTAATAAATTTTGTCATTTACAGGAATTTTATATTTATTGCTATATGAAAACCCGTAGTCTTCCATTTTAGCTGTGATAAAGGCAATATCTCTTTGTATGCCCTCACCGTTTTTGGCTTTTCCTGTGTAATAGCTATCTGTTGCTTTAACTTTTTCGCTTATGGGATATAAAACATCTCCAACATTGTATGATGCTTTGATTTCACCCTTTCCTTTAACCGCAATACCTGACGCTAAAGGCCCTGAAGCAGTATTAAAACAGTTTATAATTTTGCCGTTGTTTTCTACCGCAATACCTGCCATACTTTTATAGTATAAGTATGATGAGTTGTAACAGCCTGAAATTTCACCGTTGTTTGTATGTGTAATACCTGCATCTTCTTTTTCAAAATACTTTTTACTTGGGTTATAGTTAAATGACGAGTTTCCCGAATTTAAAATTTTTCCGTTATTTACAACTGAAATTTTAAAAAACTCATCAGGGCAAACTAAGTTTATGCCCATTACAACAGCACCATTTTCAATTCTGTCAAAAATTGCCTGTTTTCCTGAAACGGTTGTGGTTAAATTTGTAATCTTGTGTCCGGCACCGTCTAATACACCTTTAAAACTTTCTACAGAATCAAAAATAACATCTTTGTCAAAGCTTAAATCGTTTTCTATTTTAAAGTATTTATCGGGATAAAGCCTTATATTTAAAAAATGATATGGTTTTGTTATAATATAGGGGTCATCTTTAGTTCCGTCCCCACTAAAAAACATACTCTTTTTTAGGTTTTCTATCAAAGTTTTACCCTCTGATACAGTTAAATTGTCATAAGGCTTAAATGTCCCGTCAGTATGCCCGTGTATAATATTTAGGTCAGACAGCCCTTTAATGTATTCCATTGCCCATGACGGGATTATATCCTTATCTTTAAAAAAGTTTTCAGACTTTTCTTTAGAATGTGTTGCTCTTCCCAAAATTGCTGCGGCCTCGCATCTTGTTAAAGTATCGTTGGGGTTGGCATTCGAAAACTCATCGCCTTTAATTAATCCAATTCCTTTTGCATATAAAAAAGCATCATAATAAGGACTGTTTTCTAAAACATCAGGGAAATTAGCATCTGCTTTTTGATAAGTTAAAGAAAGCGTGTCTACAACCATATGAATAAACTCGCCCCTTGTTATGTCATTTTCAGTTGCATAAGAGGTTATGCCAACCGACAAAAGCACTATTAAACTTAATAAAAACAGCCAAGTCCTTTTCATAAAAATTTCCGTCCTTTAAAATACTTTTTTAAAGCTTAAACTTAGTTTATCTCCCAAAACATTTACATAAACATATTCGGTGGGTTCATTTTTAAAAGATAAAAGCCCTGTTATATTTGCTCTTCCGACACCTATATAATTTATTTTATCTTTAGCATCTGTTTTAGACGCATAAGACGGATAAAACACATAAGTGTTTTTTGCGCCATACTCTTTAAAAAGATTTTCCAAAACCTTTTTTTCCTCACTGTCGTTCATTAAATTCAAGTCTTCATACAAAAATACAAACAAATTGTCTTTTTTATTTGACAAAGCGTCTTTAATCTTTCCGAACTGGGTGGGAGTGAAATAGTGTCCCGAATTATCTACAGTTAAAAACATGGAGTTGTCTTT
>JAZSNJ010000054.1:0-21216 GCA_045536355.1 Clostridia bacterium
AATATGTGATACTTGTGGTGGAGAACTTATTCGCCGCAAAGATGACAATCCCGATACTATAAAAAACAGGCTGGTTGTATATCACAAGCAGACTGAACCTCTTAAAGAGTTTTACAGAAATAGAAATTTATTGGTTGTAGCTAAAAGCTGTGATGAAGTAGATGATACAACCAAAGAAGTGTTAAAGGCATTAGGTGTTACAAATGATTAATGTTAAATCTTCAAAAGAAATAGAACTTATGAGAGTAGCTGCAAGATTGACAGGCGAAACACTTAATCTTTTACAAGAGCATATAAAACCCGGAATTTCAACCGCTGAACTTGACAATTTGGCAGAAAACTATTTAAAAAAGAATTCTGCAACACCGTCATTTAAAAATTACAACGGGTTTCCGGCATCAATATGCGCATCAGTAAACAATCAGGTAATTCACGGTATTCCATCAAAAAATGTCATCTTAAAAGACGGCGATATAATAAGTGTCGATTTTGGCGCTTGTTATAAAGGATACCATGGTGATGCCGCAAGAACTTTTGCAGTAGGTCAAATTTCAAAGGAAGCCCAAAAGCTCATTGAAGTTACTAGGCAAAGTTTCTTCGAAGGTCTTAAATTCTGCAAAGTAGGCTTTAGGGTTTCAGATATTTCACATGCAATTCAGGTGTGTGCTGAAAATGAGGGCTACGGAGTAGTAAGAGATTATATAGGACATGGTGTAGGAAGTAACCTTCACGAAAGTCCTGAAGTTCCTAACTTCGGTAATCCCGGAAGAGGGCCGAGATTAATAAGCGGTATGACACTTGCAATAGAACCTATGATTAATATGGGCGACTACAGAGTAAAAACTCTGTCCGATGGCTGAACAGTTGAAACTCTGGACGGCTGCTTGTCAGCCCACTATGAAAATACGGTTTTAATCACTAAAGATGAGCCTGAAGTGTTAACACTGGTTTAAAATTCCAAGAGGTGATTAAATGGACATTTACCCCGGAGCATTGGTTGTAGCAACAGCCGGCAGGGATAAAGACAAATTTTTCGTGGTTATGGCTGTCGATGATAATTATGCATATATATCAGACGGTCGTACCAGAAAAGTGGATGTGCCTAAAAAGAAAAAGTTAAAACATCTGAAAACTACAGATTATGTATCTGAAACTTTGAAAGAAAAGTTAATATGTGGTCAGATGGTTACAAATTCAATGGTCAGAAAAGAAATCAGAACTTATATTTCGGACGATTAATTATTTAAAAGGAGGGTGTATCCATGGCAAAAGATGATGTTCTGGAACTTGAAGGAACGGTTGTAGAATCGCTTCCAAATGCAATGTTTCAGGTAGAATTAGAAAATGGACATGTGATTTTAGCTCACATAGCCGGTAAACTTCGTATGAACTTTATACGAATTCTTCCCGGGGATAAGGTTACAGTTGAAATGTCTCCTTATGATTTAACAAGAGGCAGAATTACATGGAGAGCAAAATAAGCAAATATCGCTGACATTATCTCAGCTGAAAAATTTTGGAGGTTATTATGAAAGTCAGACCATCCGTAAAACCCATTTGCGAAAAATGTAAAATCATCAGACGCAAAGGAAATATTATGGTAATTTGTGAAAATCCAAAGCACAAACAGAAACAAGGCTGATAAAGGAGGTACAGTTTAATGGCAAGAATAGCAGGTGTAGATTTACCTCGTGAAAAGCGAGTAGAGATCGGACTTACCTATATTTATGGTATCGGAATAAATCTTTCAAACGATATTTTAAAACAAACAGGTATTAATCCTGATACAAGAGTTAAGGATTTGACTGAAGATGATATCGCAAAACTCCGTGATGCTATTGATAACGGCTATACAGTTGAAGGTGACCTTAGAAGAAAGGTTGCTTTAGACATAAAGCGTCTTATGGAAATTGGCTGCTACAGAGGTTTGAGACACAGAAGAGGTCTCCCATGCAGAGGTCAGAACACTAAGAACAACGCAAGAACAAGAAAAGGTCCTAAAAAGACTATTGCGAATAAGAAGAAGTAAGGAGGAGCTTTAAAGATGGCAAAAACTGCTACAAAGAAAACCGTCAGAAGACGTAAAGAGAAAAAGAATATTGAAAAAGGCGCAGTTCATATTAACTCCACCTTTAACAATTCAATAATTACAATTACTGACACTCAGGGTAACGCCATTTCTTGGGCAAGTGCCGGAGAGTTAGGTTTCAAAGGTTCTAAAAAATCAACTCCATTTGCTGCGCAGATGGCTGCTGAAACAGCTGCAAAAGCTGCTCAGGAACACGGACTTAAAACTGTTGAAGTTTATGTAAAAGGTCCTGGCGCAGGAAGAGAAGCTGCAATCCGTGCTCTGCAGGCAGTAGGACTTGAAGTTAGCATGATTAAAGATGTAACTCCAATTCCACACAACGGTTGCAGACCACCAAAAAGAAGAAGAGTTTGATTTTGGTATTTATATTGTAAATTTGAAACGGAGGTTTAAAGCAATATGGCAAGATATACAGGCGCTGTATGCAGACTCTGCAGACGTGAAGGCATGAAATTGTTTTTAAAAGGCGAACGTTGCTATTCAGATAAATGCAGCATCAAGAGAAGACAATATGCACCGGGTCAGCATGGTCAGGGTAGAAAGAAATTGTCAGAATACGGTTTGCAGCTCAGAGAAAAGCAGAAAGCAAAACGTTATTATGGCGTATTAGAAAACCAGTTCAGACATTATTTTGAATTGGCTGAAAAGAAACAGGGTATCACCGGTGAAAACCTTTTATCAATTCTTGAAACAAGACTTGATAATGTAGCTTACAGACTTGGTTTTGGCTTATCAAGAGCTGAGGCAAGACAGTTGGTTAGACACGGTCATATCACAGTAAATGGTAAAAAGGTTAACATTCCTTCATATTTAATTTCTGTAGGCGATGTTATTGCAGTTAAAGATGCAAGCAAAGGCTCTGAAAAAATTAAGGCAGTTTTAGAAGCAACTTCAGGAAAATTAATTCCAAAGTGGCTTGACCTTAATAAAGACACAGCTGAATCAAAAGTAATTGCATCACCTGCAAGAGACGATATTGATATTGAAATCGCTGAACACTTAATCGTTGAGTTGTATTCTAAATAATAGCTTAGCGGTTTGACACCCTGCCCAAAGGTGGGTACAGAAGGAGGGTAAAATATGTTAGAAATGCAAAAACCAAAAATTGAGTGTGTTGATTTGGTTCCTGGTGATTCTTACGGTAAATTCGTAGTTGAACCATTAGAAAGAGGCTATGGCCTTACAATCGGAAACTCACTTCGACGCACATTGTTATCTTCATTACCTGGTGCTGCGGTTTCTTATATAAAAATCGATGGTGTAGAACACGAGTTCTCATCAATCCCAGGTGTAAAAGAAGATGTTGTTGAGATTATCCTTAACATTAAAAACTTGCATGTAAAATTACACGAACCTGGTCCAAAGGTTGTGTATATTGAAGCAGCAGGTAAATGTGAAGTAACAGCAGCAGATATTAAGTGCGACCCTGAAGTTGAGATTTTAAATCCTGAACTTCACATTGCGACATTAAATGAAAATGCTAAACTTAATATGGAAATCACTATTACTTCAGGCAGAGGATATGTTTCGGCAGACAAAAACCGTACAGATAATCAGTCAATCATAGGAATTATTCCAGTTGACTCAATCTATACACCT
Source organism: Clostridia bacterium (assembly GCA_045536355.1). Taxonomy (GTDB): domain Bacteria; phylum Bacillota; class Clostridia; order RGIG6154; family RGIG6154; genus CAKSDT01. The sequence goes on from JAZSNJ010000054.1 coordinate 3,689, forward strand.
ATAACAAAAGTTAACTATCAGGTTGAAAACACCAGAGTTGGTCAGATTACTGACTATGACAAACTTACATTGGAAGTTTGGACAAATGGTACAATTGAACCTGAAAAGGCTGTAAGCCTTGCTGCAAAAATTTTAATTGACCATTTAAATCTTTTCCTTAATTTGTCAGAAAGTGCAGCTCGTACAGAAGTACTTGTTGACAAGACAGATTCTAAGAAGGAAAAAGTTATGGAAATGACAATTGAAGAACTCGATTTGTCAGTTCGTTCATACAACTGCTTAAAGAGAGCAGGGGTTAACACAGTTGAAGATTTAGCTTCAAAGACTGAAGAAGATATGATGAGAGTCAGAAACTTAGGTAGAAAGTCTTTAGAAGAAGTTCTTCAGAAAATGGAAAGTCTTGGACTTAGTTTAAGAAAAGACGATGACGAATAATACTTTTTAAGTATTTTAGCAAAGGAGGTATTTTGTTATGCCAGGTACAAGAAAATTGGGCAGAGAAACTGCACATAGAAAAGCAATGCTCAGAAACCTTACAACAGCGCTTTTGGAAAATGGTAAAATGGTTACAACTGAAACAAGAGCAAAAGAAGTAAGATGTATGGCAGAAAAAATGATAACATTAGGTAAAAAGAACACTCTTCACACAAGAAGACAGGCTTTAAGCTATATCACAAAACCTGATGTTGTAGTAAAATTATTTAATGAAATAGCACCAAAATACGCAGATAGAAACGGTGGTTACACCAGAATCGTTAAGATGGCTCCAAGAAGAGGAGACGGTGCATCACAGGCTATTATCGAATTGGTATAATTTCAAGATAAAAAAAGATGTCGAATTTAAAATTCGGCATCTTTTTTTATTAAACTTTAGAAGAAGCGTTTTTGCGATATTCTGACGGGGCAACACCAAAACTTTTTTTAAATATTCTTGAAAAATAGTTTGCGTCATAAAACCCACAGCTTTGAGCAATTTTAGATATGCTTGTATCAGTTTCTATAAGCAGTGAAATACTTTGTTTAAGGCGTTCCTGATTTGCAAACATAATAGGTGTTATTCCAAAAGCATTTTTAAAGATGCGTACAATATGCTGTTTGGTATAACCAAAAACTTTTGACAAATCCGAAAGAAGCAAAGGGCTTTGCAGATTGTCGGAAATGTAGTTTTTAATTTTATTTACAGTTGAAGAGTAACTGATTAAGTTTTTTTCTGAAATGGTTAAGAGTGCATTGTAAAAATTAATATTCATTTTAACATCAGAGACTGTGTTGTTTTCCAGCATATCGGAAATGGTTTCATTTAAATAAAAATCTATTTTGTTGTCAGAAAGTGTAGTTTGAGGAAGAACAATATGTGCAGGAGCTGTGGGAAAAACCGTGTCGTAAGATGGGATTTTATAATATTTTATTTCATTGGTTTGTGCCTCAATCTCTGCTTCAAACCAAAAATACTTGTATTTGCATTCGGTGTTAGTGTAAGGGGCGTACCAGGTGCGTTTTGGAATAAAAATAATATCTCCCTTTTTAAGAGAATATATATTGCCTGAAGTGTTAAATGTACAGCTTCCTTCTTCCACCATAACTAAAAGATTAAATGAAAGCTGCTGTCCCCTGTGTGCCCATCCGGATTTTTGTGAATATTGTCCACATAATTTAAGGCACATTAATTTATCACATATTAATTCATACACTTTTATCACTCCTTTCTAATACTATAACTAAAAAAGAAGATAATGTCAAGAAGTTAATTTTGTGCTAACTAAAGTTCTTATTATCTATGGACATAAGTTTTGACGGGATGTATGATTATATTAAAGGAATGTCTTTTTATACTAAGGAGGAATTTAGATGTTTTATGTTCATGGCGGAAAGCTTACTTTTGAAATAAGCGATAACGCTGAAAATTACCGTTGGTTTGCAGAGGGGCTTGAAACCCGCTCACCAGAAAAGCACGATTTTTTCAGAGTGTTTTTGGATAATGGTATGGAAAAAGAAATTGCAGTTTTTTCGAAAGACCAAAAAGGTACAGTAACAGGAGAAGATGACAATATTAAAATAGTTTATCCTGTTTTAATTGATGAACTTAAAAGACAGTATGATATAAAGCTTACAATTTATATGAAAACTGTAGGCAACAAGATGGAATACTATGCTGAAGTAGAAAACAATTCTGATGTGAGAATTAACGAGGTTGAATGTCCTTTTATTGAGCTTGAGGTTATTGCATCTAAAGATACTTCAAAAGATATTTGTTATCTTAGTAACGGATTGGGTCAGCGTATAGTAAACCCCATAGACTTTATAAAGAAAAACAGACATACAGAATATATGACAGGGGATTATGAACATATATGGAATACATCTACATATCCGTACCCGTACAGTATGCCTTGGTTTGGTGTTGAAAGTAACGGTCATTTTATGTATGTGGGAAGGCACGATACTGAGTTTAGAACCTGCTCGTTTTCTCTTGGTACATCTCCCAGATTTTCTAAGAGCGAAGAGCTTGTGTTTAATATTTCAAACTACCCTGCAGCCGAAAAAGGTGAAACTATTGTTTGCGGTAAAGGTGTTGTTTCGTTAATTGAGGGTAACTGGAAAGACGGTGCCGATATTTATAAAGAATTTGCAAATAGTTGGTATGTCCCAAGAAAACCTGTTTCATGGGTTAAAAACTTCACAGGTTGGCAGAGAGTTATTTTAAAGCATCAGTACGGGAAAATCTACTTTATGTATAAAGACCTTGTAGACATTTATAAAAACGGTGCAAAATATGGTCTTGACACTTTAATGGTATTTGGCTGGTGGAAAGGAAGATTTGATAACGGATATCCAAACTATGAGCCAGACGAAGCGTTAGGCGGTGCAGAAGAACTTAAAAAAGCAATAAAAACCATTCAGGATATGGGCGGAAATGTTATTTTATATAATAACGGAGTGCTTTTGGATGTAACAACCGACTATTATAAAGAACTTGGTAACAAAATCTCCAAAAAGAATATTGATGGGGTAGAATATAGGGAATACTATCAGTTCTCTGACTATGGTATGATGCTCCGTACAAACGGATATAAAGCGTTTTCATCAGCTTGTCATGCGACAGATGAATGGAAAGAAAAATTAATTGAAAACGCTAAAATTAAACTACAGTTTAATCCTGACAGTATTTTTTATGATCAATTAGGCGGACATCTTCCTCGCTTTTGTTTTGATAAAAATCATAAACATAAAAACAGAGTGGATGAGGATGCATGTTTTAAAGCAGAAAATGTTAAAGCAGTAAGAGAAGTGTTGCCTGAGGGCAAATGCATAGGAACAGAGAATGTGGTTGACTGTCTTGCACCATTATTTGACTATTGCCACGGATGTAATACAGCAGGGTTTGTGCCTACAGTGTTCCCAACAATTTATCGCTATGTTTTTCCTGAAACTATTATAACAAACCGTTTTGCCCACGATGAAAAAGAGGGCTTTGAGACAGAACTTGATTATGCTTTTGTAAACGGTTTAAGATACGATGTAGCTATGTATAGAGGTCGTTTAATTGATATTTCGGGTCAGCCAAATTACGGTAAATACTTAAAATATCTTTTGGATTTAAAAGAAGAGTACAGAGAATTTTTCTATGAAGGCAAGTTTATAGGTGATGACACAAGTATTGACAAGCCTGTTGATATTATTGCCAATCTTTTTGAAAACAAAGATGGCGAAAGACTTTTAATTCTCTGGAACATAGGTGATAAAAAGATAGGCGTAAAAGCATATAATAAAAAGTATACATTATTACCTAAAAAGTTTAAACTTATAAGACTTTAATTTTAACTTTATTTAATAAAGTGTATTGTATTGAAAACAACGATGTGATATAATGAAGACAGATAAAATGAAGAGGGTGAAAGTATGAATATACTTGTTTGTATAAAGCAGGTGCCGGGTTCAACTAATGTTGAGGTTGACCCTGTTACCGGTGTACTTAAAAGAGACGGCGTAAAAAGCAAAATGAACCCTTATGATTTACACGCAATAGAACTTGCTCTTTCCTTGTGTGAAAAGTACAAAGCAAGTGTGAAAACCATAACAATGGGTCCACCTATGGCAAAAGAGGTTATAGAAGAATCTGTATGTATGGGTGCAGAGTGCGGAACTGTTTTAAGCGACCGCCGTTTTGCGGGAGCCGATGTTCTGGCAACAGCATATACCATTTCTCAGGGCATATTAAATATGGGTGAATTTGACTTAATCATTTGCGGGAAACAAACAACTGACGGAGATACTGCACAGGTAGGAGCAGAGGTTGCAGAATATTTGAAAATTCCCAATGTTTCAAATGTAACTGAAGTAAAATATATAAAAGACGGGGAAATTTTCTTAACTTCTGTAATAGATAATAAAATTATGGAAATGGCGGTAAAGCTTCCTTGCCTTATATCAACAGAAACAGATATAAATTCTCCAAGACTTCCTTCGTATAAAATTAAAAAAACTTTAAATGAGACCCATGTAAAATTTGTTTCTATGGACGATTTTGCCGACCAAAACGCCAATAATTATGGCTTAAACGGTTCAGCAACACAGGTTGAAAGAATTTTCCCTCCTGAAAAAAATCAGGAGAAGACAGAAATTACAGGTTCTGACCAGGAAAAAGCAATAAAACTTTATAATCTTGTGTTAAAACAAAAACTTATATAGGAGGTAAATATGGGAAATTTAAAAATTAATCATGATAAAATAACCTCCGAGATAGCAAATAAGCTTGTATCGATTTGTCCTTTTGGGGCAATATCTTATAATGGTGAAAAGCTTGAAATTTCATCTGCCTGTAAAATGTGTAAGCTATGCGTAAAAAACAGCGATGGTGCCATTTTGTATGAGGAGGAGCAAAAACAAGGGATAGACAAGTCTGAGTGGAACGGTATATTGGTTTATGTAAACCACCATAAAGGAGAAATACACCGTGTTACATACGAGCTTTTAGGAAAAGCAAGAGAGCTTTCGAAGGTTACAGGGCATCAGGTTTATGCTTTAATAATAGGTCATAACATTTCAGAATTGGCAGAAACACTTTGTTACTATGAAGTTGATAAAGTTTTTTGTTATGATTCTATAGAATTTGAGGATTTTAAAATTGAACCTTATACAGAAGCGTTTTATGACTTAATTAGGAAAGTTAAGCCATCATCAGTTTTGGTAGGTGCAACTAATTTAGGAAGAATGTTAGCACCAAGAATTGCAGCCAGATGTAAAGCAGGTCTTACTGCAGATTGCACGGTACTACAAATGAAAGAAAATACCGATTTGGTTCAAATCCGCCCTGCTTTTGGTGGAAATATTATGGCACAGATCGTATCTCCAAACACAAGGCCCCAATTTTGCACAGTAAGATATAAAGTTTTTGGGGAGCCGCAACCACAAAAGATGAAATCAGGCGAAATTATAAATATGTCGTGTGAGGGTTTAGACTTAAGCTCTGCAATAGATGTAATATCTTCAAAAGAAAAGCCAAAAGAGGTTGACATTTCCGAAAGCGAGATAATTGTAGCTGTAGGAAGAGGTGCATCGGGAGATACTGCACTTAAATATGCAAAAGAATTATCTGAGCTCTTAGGAGCAACCCTTGCCTGTACAAGACCTCTTGCCGAAAACAACATTTTTGATGTTAAACACCAGATTGGACTTTCTGGAAGAACAGTTAAACCAAAATTTATTATATGCCTTGGGATATCGGGAGCAGTGCAGTTTACAGCTGGTATGAAAGCATCAGATGTAATTGTTGCAATAAACACAGATAAAAATGCGCCTATCTTCGATGTTGCCCATTATAAAGTTTTAGGTGATGTTTTGGAAATACTCCCTAAGCTTATATCAAGGATTAAGGAGGGCAAAGGTAATGTATAATAAGGTTACACAAAGTGATATACAAAAGCTTATAGAAATTGTTGGTGAAAATTTTGTATTTTCGGGTGATGATATTAATCCCGACTATGCACACGATGAGCTTGGCGGAATAGAAAAAATGCCCGAGGTTTTGGTTAAGGTAACTTCAACAGAGCAGGTAAGTGAGGTTATGAAACTTGCGTGGGAAAGAAATATACCTGTAACCGTAAGAGGGAGTGGAACAGGGCTTGTGGGCTCTGCTGTCCCCGTATTTGGCGGAATTTTAATGGAAACTACCCTTATGAATAAAATTTTAGAGCTTGATAAGGATGATCTCACCGTAACAGTACAACCTGGAGTTTTGCTAATGGAACTATCAAGTTTTGCCGAAGAAAATGATTTGTTGTATCCGCCTGACCCAGGTGAAAAATCAGCCACAATAGGCGGAAATATTTCTACCAATGCAGGTGGAATGAGAGCTGTAAAATATGGCGTAACGAGAGATTATGTAAGAGCACTCAAGTGTGTTATGCCAAACGGCGAAATTTTAACCTTTGGCGGTAAGGTTGCTAAAAACAGTTCAGGTTACAGCATAAAAGATTTGATAATTGGTTCAGAGGGAACTTTGTGCATAATATGCGAGGCGGTATTAAAACTTATTCCTCTCCCTAAAATATCACAAAGTCTTTTAGTTCCTTTTTCAGATATGAAATCAGCAATTGAGGCTGTTCCTCAAATTTTTGCATCGAAGGTAGTTCCAACTGCAATAGAGTATTTTTCAAGAGATACAATTCTGTTTTCGGAAAGCTACTTAGGCAAAAAATTTCCAGACAGTAAAAACGATGCTTACATCTTGCTTACTGTTGACGGTAACAGTGAAGAGCAGGTACAACAGGAAATAACTACAGTTTCTGACCTTTGTTTAGAAATAGGTGCATTAGATGTTTATATTGTTGATACTGATGAGCGAAAAAAATCTGTATGGTCTGCAAGAGGAGCTTTTTTAGAAGCAATAAAGGCATCAACAACCGAAATGGACGAATGCGATGTGGTAGTTCCCGTAAACAAGGTTGATGAGTTTATTAAATATACTCATAAATTGTCTAAAGAACAAGGCGTTCGTATTCCATCATTCGGCCACGCCGGAGACGGCAATTTACACATATATATCTGTCGTGATAAAATGGACGAAACCACATGGAAAGAGAAGCTTAATACCTGCTTTGATTTAATGTATGATAAAGCATCAGAGTTAGGCGGACTTGTTTCGGGTGAACATGGCATCGGCTATGCTAAAAAAGATTTTTTACAGAGACAGTATAAAGATACACAGATAAATATAATGAGGGGTATAAAAAATGTGTTTGACAGTAAAAATATTTTAAACCCCGGTAAAATATTCTAAAGATTAAAGGAGAATTTTAAAATGGGCTTTTTAAAAGGTAAAACAGCCATAATTACAGGTGCAGGTTACGCAGTGCTTGAAGACGGTAAATGTGGCTCTATAGGTTATGGAATTGCTACAGCTTATGCAAAAGAAGGTGCAAATTTAGTTATAACCGGCCGTAATGTGGAAAAGCTTGAAAAAGCAAAGCAAGAGCTTGAAAAACTCTATGGTATTAAAGTTTTGGCACTTCAGGCAGATATTTCTGAAAATAATGATAATGAACAGGTTACAAAAGATGTTGTTTCAAAAACAATAAAAGAATTCGGCAGAATTGATGTTTTAATAAATAACGCCCAGGCATCGGCATCAGGAGTAACTATAGAAAACCACACCACAGAGCAGTTTAATCTTGCAATGTATTCAGGTCTTTATGCAACCTTTTATTATATGAAAGCTTGTTATCCATATCTTAAGGAAACAAAAGGAAGTATAATAAATTTTGCATCAGGTGCAGGTCTTTTCGGCAACTATGGTCAATGTTCTTATGCTGCTGCAAAAGAGGGTATAAGAGGTCTTTCAAGAGTTGCTGCAACTGAATGGGCAAAAGATGGTATTAACACAAATGTTATTTGTCCTCTTGCATGGACAGCTCAGCTTGAGCAGTTTGAAAAAGCATACCCCGAGGCATTTAAAGCAAATGTAAAAATGCCCCCTGCGGGACATTTCGGTGATTCCGAACTTGAAATAGGCAGAGTTTGTGTTTTACTTGCGTCCCCTGATTTTAAATATTTAAATGGCGAAACATTAACCTTAGAGGGTGGAATGGGACTTCGTCCTTAAACTATAAAAAATGGCAATTTTCTTACAAAAGATAATTGTCATTTTTTATAGTTTGTGGTATAATGATTTCATCGAAGATGAAATCAATGAATTGCCTTTGGCATGAATTGAAATCTGCGATTTCATGAATTGAGCCTTGTGGCTCATGAATTGCACCTGTCGGTGCATTAAAGGCAATTCAATTCATGGAGCGATAGCGAGAAATCATGCTTTTAGCCGATTCATGATAACAAAGTTGTCAATTCATTAAAAACAGCGGCATCTAATTTATACACCAATTTTGTAATTGATGCAGAGTAATAAAAAAATCTGCTTAAACAGCAGATTTTTTTAAAGTGTGTAGCAACCTTTGAAACAGAGTGTGAAAATTAAAAAAGTGCACCAACAAAAGTTGATGCACGAAAAATGCACCACTCCGTTTGTTGCGACACAACTTTGACAAACTATAAGAGAAAGTCAAAAAGAGAGTGCATTTTTACCAAAATAAAAATACTTCCCCCACAGTTTGTCTAAATATTATGTTGTGTCGCATATACAGAGTATCACATATTTTGGTAATTGTCAATATTTTAGAATTCAAAAAACGAGGTGCATAAATTTGGCAAAAGGTAATTTAAGAAAAGATTTTACAAAAGGGAATATCCCAAAACAGCTTATACTTTTTACTCTTCCTTTTATGGCGTCAAATGCGCTTCAGGTTTTATACAGCACAATTGATATGATAATTGTGGGTAAGTATGTTGGAACTGCAGGCTTGAGCGCTGTTGCCCAAAGCAGTCTTATAGTAAATTTTGTAACTATGGTTTGTATGGGCTTTTCCAATGCAGGACAGGTTTTAATTTCACAGGCAATCGGTGCAAAAAAAAGCGATGAGCTTAATAAAATAATAGGCACATTATTTAGCTTTATTCTGTTAATAAACGCCTTTATGTCGATAATAATAGTCGCATTAAAAGGAAACATTATTGCTTGGATGAGTATACCGACCGAATCTGTAAAAATGTCCAAAGACTATTTGTTAGTCTGCGGAGCAGGACTTATATTTACGGGTGGATACAATATGGTGTCTGCAGTATTAAGAGGAATGGGGGACTCTAAAAGACCATTTTTGTTTATAGGTATTGCGTCTTTCCTAAATCTGGTTTTAGATATTTTATTTACAGGAATTTTAGGGTTTGGCGTAATTGGTGCTGCCTATGCAACTGTTATTGGTCAGGCTGTGTCATTTATATTCTCTATTGTATATCTTTACAATCGCAAAGAATCGTTTGGCTTTGATTTTAAACTTAAAAGTTTCAGGTTTACAAAACACTTAACTAAAATAATGATAAGTCTTGGTTCGCCTATGGCAATTCAGGCAGGGTTTATTAATCTTTCAATGATTTATGTAAACTCTTTAGTTAACGGAATTGGCGTTGTTGCATCGGCTACTTTTGGCGTTGGTGTAAGAATTGATGATATAGTAAATAAAATATCACAGGGTTTGCAGTTTGCTGCAATGCCTATGATTTCACAAAACATCGCCGCAAATGAACAAAAAAGAGCCGAGCAGGTTGTATGGTACTCATGGCTTTATTCAGGGATATGGACGGTTGTATTTGTAGTTATATACTTAATATTTGGCAAACAACTCTTTATGATTTTTTCAGATGATGTAAATGTACATAATATGTCGGGAACTTTTATAAGCGCAATTTTATGGATGTTTCCTGCCCTTGCCATTATGCGTGGAAGTAATGCATTTTTGCAGGGCATAGGTAATGCCAAATTAAGTATGATACTTTCTATATTAGACGGTGTTGCACTAAGAATAGGCTTAAGCTATCTTTTTGGTATAACCTTTAACTGGGGCTTTTATGGTTTTGTATTAGGCTATGGTTTAGCACCTTACGGTTGTGCAATACCCGGAATGATATACTTTTTATCAGGCAAGTGGAAAAAGAGAAAAATTTTAGCAGAAGAAATATAATAAAGGGGAATTTTTATGGTAAAGCATGTAATTTTATGGAAACTTAAAGAAGAATATAACAATTTCGAAAAAGAAAACATCAAACAAAATATTAAAAAAGAGCTTGAAGGCCTTTTAGGTAAAATCCCTGGACTTCTGGAAATTAAAGTTAATATAAATGGTTTAGAAAGTTCTAATGCAGACCTTATGTTAGACTCAAGCTTTGTAGATGAACTTTCACTTAAAAACTATGCTGAGCATCCCGACCATGTCAAAGTGGCAGATACTTTTGTAAGACCGTATACTGCACAAAGAAGCTGTCTTGATTTTGAAATTTAACCCACAAAATGTAATGGAGCGATGAAAAATGAATATAAAGAAACAGGCACTTGAAAAACATATAGAATGGAAAGGAAAAATTGAAGTTATATCAAGAACTTCAATAGAAAATAAAGAACAGTTGTCTTTAGCGTACACCCCAGGTGTTGCAGAGCCATGCTTAGAAATACAAAAAGATATCAATAAATCTTATGAACTTACCAGAAGACATAACTTAGTTGCAGTTATAACAGACGGTTCGGCAGTTTTGGGCTTAGGAGATATAGGCCCCGAAGCAGGTATGCCTGTTATGGAGGGTAAATGCGCTCTTTTTAAAGAATTTGCCGATGTTGATGCTTTTCCTCTTTGCATAAAAACAAAAGATGTTGATGAATTGGTACGGACAATTTATCTTTTATCAGGGTCCTTTGGGGGAATTAATTTAGAGGATATTGCAGCACCTCGTTGCTTTGAGGTTGAAAAACGACTAAAAGAACTTTGCGATATTCCTGTTTTTCACGATGACCAGCATGGTACAGCAATAGTAGTTGCAGCAGCACTCATAAACGCCCTAAAGGTTGTTAAAAAGAATATAAATAATATTAAAGTTGTAATAAACGGAGCAGGAAGTGCAGGTACTGCAATAGGTATGCATCTTTTAAAGCTTGGCGTAAAAAACCTTATAATGGTTGACAGGTTTGGTATTATTTGCGAGGGTATGGAAAACTTAAATGACGCACATAAAGAACTGTCTAAAATTACAAATCGTGAAAAGATTACAGGTACACTTTCAGATGCTTTAAAAAATGCAGATGTGTTTATTGGTGTTTCAGCACCTAACATTGTATCAAAAGAAATGGTACAATCTATGGCAAAAGATGCTATAGTATTTCCTATGGCAAACCCTGTACCTGAAATTATGCCTGACATGGCAAAAAGGGCTGGCGCTAAAGTGGTTGGGACAGGAAGATCAGATTATAACAATCAGATTAACAATGTTTTGGCATTCCCGGGAATTTTCAGGGGAGCTTTAGATGTAAGAGCAAGTGATATAAACGATGAAATGAAAATGGCAGCGTCTTATGCAATTGCAAATTTAGTTACAGATGAAGAATTAACAGAAGATTATATCTTGCCTTTAGCCTTTGATAAAAGAGTAGGAAAAGCAGTGGCAAAAGCTGTAGCAGACGCTGCGAAAAAAACAGGCGTAGCAAGAATAGACTGATATATAAATTGAGAGGTGAAAGTTATGGAAACTATCTTTAAAAATGCAAATGTAAACGGAAAGTTAGTTGATATTAAAACTTCAAACGGGAAGATAATTAAAGTGGGAAAAATTAATGAAGACGGTGTAGATTTAAAGGGCGATAAAGTCTATCCGGGACTTTTTGATATCCACTTACACGGTTGTGTTTTATGTGATACTATGGACGGGGATAAACTACATAAAATGAGTGAGTTTCTGGTTAAAAAAGGAACAACCTCTTATCTTCCGACAACTATGACCGCGCCGTATGATGAAATTAAAAAAGTGGTTGACATAAGTTTTTCTAATGATAAAGGCGCAAATGTTGTAGGATTTCATTTAGAGGGCCCGTATATCAATAAAAAATACAAAGGCGCACAAAATGAAGATTTTATTATAAGTCCTGATTTGGAAAAATTTAAAGAACTTAAAAACATAAAGCTTGTAACACTGGCACCTGAACTTTCAGGCGCAAATGAGTTTATTAAAAACTGCGGTTGTCTGGTCTCAATGGGACATACAGATGCTACATATAAAGAAGCAGATGAAGCAATTAAAAACGGAGCAGTATGTGTTACCCATACATTTAATGCTATGTCAGGGCTTCATCACAGAGAGCCTGGTGCGATAGGCGCTGCAATTGATAATAATATTTTTGTTCAGGTTATTTCAGATGGTGTGCATCTTCACGAAAGTATTGTGAGAATGCTGTATCGCCTTTTCGGAGCTGACCGTATGATATTAATAAGCGACTCAATGTGTGCGACCGGTGTTTCTGACGGGGAGTATGTTTTCGGCGGACAGAAAGTAGTTGTTAAAGACTCTGTAGCAAAAACCTTAGACGGTGCTATTGCAGGAAGTACAACAACCCTTTTTGACTGTGTAAAAAAAGCAATTGAATTTGGTATTCCCGAACAGGACGCTTTTAAAATGGCATCTTTAACACCTGCAACAATGCTCGGAGAGAAAAAAGGCAAAATCGAAGAAGGTTATGACGCAGAGTTTATAGTATTAGACCAAAATCTTAATCTCAAAATGACTGTTGTAAGAGGTCAGATTGTATAAAACAATAAGGAGTATGTTATGAAAAAAGCTGTATTTATGTTAACATTTTTGTTTTTGATGTTTTTTAATGCAATGGTTTCAGATGCGGCTGAGGTTTTGTATTCAGATATCAAAGCTTATGTTGATGGTGTGCCCATAAGGTCATATAATATTGACGGTTACACAGGAATAGTAGCAGAGGATTTGCGCGATTATGGATTTTGTGTTGACTGGCTCGAACAAGAAAGAGAGCTTTATGTATATAAAGAAGATAATAAAGAAATTACTGCTGCTTATGCTTTTGAAAACACTCCTTATAAATCAGGCACTCATGCAGCGTATGTGTATGAAACCGATATTAAAACCTATGTTGCAGGAGATGAAATTAAAGCTTATAATATTGGTGGATACACCGTAATTTTAATTGATGAGCTTTCGGTTTACGGTGATGTTTTGTGGGACGAAAATAAAAGAGAAATTTCATTTTCATACCGCAAACCCTGGTCTGTAACCCTGCACACTCCAAAAGAAGGGTTTAATCATCAAAACAACGGATCTTATTTTTCTGATACCATAAAAAGCTTTTCGGGTGAGTTTGTTAAAAATAATGATAATATATTTATAAAATCAGGAGAAAATTTAGAACATATATCCTGGATTGTTTTATCTTATGATAAAAGGTTTGGAGGATTAAGAATTGGCTTTTCTATGATAGCCCATCACCTGTTGGCAGATTATGAATTATCATCGCTTTGCTCCGATATGGTAACCATAAACTATGATGGCACAAGGCTTAAAGAAAACGCATATTTAGCGAATGAGCATGTGAAAATATATATAAACGGTGATCTTGTTAAAATAAAAGATGTTAAAATGGGTAAAGGAAACAACCATCAGGATTACGATTTTATTTTAGATGCCGACATAAATGAGCAGGATATATTAAATATAAGTATTAAAGTTGCATAATTTTTTTGCAAAAGAGAGGTAAAACAGTTGTCATTTATAAAAGAACTTTTTGAAACTTCACTAAAATATATAAAAACATTTCTAAAATGGCTTGTGCTTTCTGTAGCAGTAGGAATAATAGGCGGGATAGTTGGCACAGTTTTTCATTTGCTGGTGGATTATGCGGCTAATCTTCGTATAAACCACAGCTTTATGATTTATTTTTTACCTGTATCGGGCTTGATAATTGTAGCTTTATACAATGCCTTTAAATCAAAAGGCAGTATGGATACAAACCTTGTTATACATTCCATAAGGAAAAATGACAATATTCCATTTGTTATGGTGCCTTTAATTTTTGTTGCTACTATTATAACGCATCTTTTTGGCGGTTCTGCAGGAAGAGAGGGTGCAGCACTTCAAATAGGCGGAGGTCTTGGTTATAATTTAGGAAAACTTTTTAAGTTCAACGAAAGAAATACAAGAATGATTACCCGCGCGGGTATGAGCAGTGTGTTTTCGGCACTTTTTGGTACGCCTGTAACTGCAGCTGTTTTTTCTTTGGAAGTAAGCCATGTAGGTGCGCTCAATTTTACAGGCTTTTTTCCTTGCATCATATCATCGGTAACATCTTATTATATTTCTTCATCGGCAAAAATAGAGCACATGGGATTTGGTAACATTTTAGCAGATGATTTGTCGTTTGGCGGAGTGTTTAAAGTAATTGCTCTTTCGGTCCTTTGTGCGCTTTTAAGCGTGGTTTTTTGTTCATCAATCAAGAAAAGCGAACACTATATGAAAAAATATATTAAAAACAGCTATTTTCGTGCATTTATTGGCGGTACAGCGGTTTTGGTATTAACACTTTTGGTTGGGAATTTTGATTATAACGGTGCCGGTGTAGAGGTAATAGAAAGCGCAATTTCAGGTAACGCCAAAGCGTATGACTTTATTTTAAAAATTGTATTTACAGCCATCACAATTGCAGCGGGATTTAAAGGCGGAGAAATCATACCGTCATTATTTATAGGTTCAACTTTCGGGTGCGTTGCAGCACCGCTTTTGGGGCTTTCTCCATCGCTTGGTGCAGCAATCGGTATGGTGGCTCTGTTTTGCGGAGCAGTTAACTGCCCCATTGCATCGGTTTTGTTGTCTGTAGAACTGTTTGGAGCAGACGGAATACTTTTCTTTGGTGTAGCCTCTGCAGTAAGCTATATTATGTCAGGTTATTCGGGTCTTTATAAAAGTCAGAAGATAGAGTATTCAAAGCTTACTTCCGCCCACTGTGATACTCATGGTGAATAATACGAATTATATATGGCACCTTTTGATTTTTTTGTTTCTTTTGGTACTTTGACTAAATTCTATAAATTTTTGTTTCATTTCTACAAAACAAAGAAGAACACATCTTATGATGTGTTCTTTGCTATTTTAAAAGGTAAATTATCTCAATTACCGGTAGTTGTTTCGGCAGATACTTCACCACCGACAACCACGCCGCCGATTACTTCGCCACCGGTTGTGCCTCCACCGATTGTGCCACCACCTGTGTCTCCGCCTGAAACAACACCATTTTCAGCATTTTCGCCTTCGTTTACAAATGAAAAATTCATAGAATTTTTAAGTGCAAGGGGAGCGCAGGCATCTAAATCGTTCCACAGCATAAGTACAGCTTTGCCTTTTTTGTTGTTTAAACTTACATTCCAAAATGTAAGTTCTTCCGCAAAGTTTTGGATAAATACTTTCATCAGTCTGTCTTCATCATCAAATGTTGCAAGAATTATCTTGTCGGTTGAAGACGCATCGCAGTTTACAGGTTCAGCTTTTACATACAAATAATTCAGCGATGTGAAAATAACTATCGGCTCATCATTATAATTTAAAAACCTTTTTGCTCCTGTAAGCTTTTCGTTGTCATATCCTATTACCATTTGGTCCCACTCAGCATTGTTTCCTCTGTAAAATACATTGGATAAGCTTGTAGAATCAAAGGCGTAATTTCCTATTGTTTCTAATGATGTAGGGAGGGTTATTCTGTTTAAGTGTGAGCACAACTTAAATGCTCCGTATTTGATTTCGGTAACTCCGTCAGGAATTACAATTCCTTTAAGTCCGTTACAATGCTGGAATGCGTAAGCAGGGATAATCTCTATATTTTTTGAAAGAGTTACATCCTTAAGTGACATACAACTGCCAAAAGCACCATCTCCCAGTGTTGTTACTGAGTCAGGTAAAATAATTTCGGTTATACCATCACATCCATGAAAAGCACTTCTGCCTATTAAAGTTATTCCGTTGTGAATATCAACCGATGGAATGCTCTCACACAAATAGAATGCATAAGCAGGAATTTGAGTTAAATTCTTGGAGAGCTTAAGTTCAGATATTGCAGAACACCCATAAAACACATAACCTTCAAGCTCTGTGACACTTTCGGGAAGAATTACTTTTTCAAGACTGGAACAACCATAAAATGCATAATTACAAATCTTTTTTAACCCTTGGGGAAAAGTAATGTTTTTAATATATACATTTTCTTTAACTGCCAAGTCGCCAATTATCTCTACAGTTTCGGGCACTATGTATTCTTCATTGGTTTGTGCTATTGCATATTGTAAAAGTGCATTTGCGGCTTTATTAAACAGATGCCCGTCAATCGAACAATAATTTGTATTATTTTCATCTACCGTTATGCTGACAAGACTTTTACATCCATGAAAAGCACCACGCCCGATTGAACCAATATTTTCTGAAAGCTCCACAGTTTCAATCCCTGACTGTGCAAATGCCTGTTCTCCAATTGAAACTACACTTGATGGGAAATTTACATCGGTTAAGTATTTGCAGTCATAAAACGCCTGTTGTCCTATTGTTTTAACCGAATTTGAAATGTAAGCAGTTTTAAGATTGGGAGTGTGAAGTGTTGTGTAAGAATCAGCGTCTGAACAAGGGTAAAAAAGGTAAGCAGGAATGTGGGTTACATTGTTTCCAAAATATGCTGTTATTCCTTCTCCGTTATGACCTGTATTTTCAAACACTCTATTTATGCTATTTAAATCATCAGCATTTGTTGCATTCCAGTATATGGTTTCAAGGCTTTCAAGCTGGAAAAACGCCTCATCGGATATGCTTTTTAAGTCTTTGCCAATGGTTAATGTCTTTATACCTGTGCAATGGTAAAAAGCAGCTTCACCAATATGTTTAACCTTGTCGGGTATGGTTATGTTTGTTAGATTAGTGCAATTTAAAAATGCACTAGAACCGATTGACTCTAAATTTTCAGGGAAAGTAACAGATGAAAGATTTTGACAATAGTAAAATGCCATTTGAGGTATGGATTTTAAAGTTTCAGGCAGTTCAATCTCTGTAAAAGGACACCAGCCAAACGCACCTGTGTCAAGAGTTTCTAAGTAATCAGGAAAGTCAATACTTTCAAGACCAAGACAATACCAGAATGCTCCATACCCAATGTGCTTTACAGAGTTTGGAATTTCAACTGCTTTAAGACTTTCAAATTTGTAAAATGCATGGTCACAAATGCTTGTAATACCCTCTGATATTTTAACTGTGTGTATACCCGCACCGTTTTCTATACCCGTTATTTCTAAAAACACCATTTCACCGGTGCCTTCAATGTTTAAAACTCCGTCAGAAAGAGTCCATGTAATGTCATTTCCGCAACTGCCTGACATAGTTTCAGCAGAGGCGGGGCAAACAAAAAGAACAATGCATAAGACAATGGATAGTAAAGTTATAATGTTAAGAACTTTCATCTAAAGTATCTCCTTTTTAAATAATAAAATATTTTACCATATTTTCAAATAAGTGTAAAGTTAAAAATTGATATATAATAAGTAAAATTTGTTTTGATTTTAGTAAAGGTATATGTTATACTTGAGGCATAACCATTTACAAAAAAATAC
>JAZSNJ010000014.1:0-2473 GCA_045536355.1 Clostridia bacterium
GATATGTCTAAGACTCAGACAGAACAAAAACGTGCTGTTGAAGCTGGTTACTTCCCATTATACAGATACAACCCTGATAATGAAGTACCATTCACTTGGGATGCTAAAGACCCTAAAGGTAGCTACCAAGACTTCATCAGATCTGAAGGTAGATATAAATCATTGCTTAAAACAAATCCAGAAGCAGCTGAAGATTTATATCAACAAGCAGAAAAAGACGCCGCTCAAAGAATGTCTGTTTATAAGGCAGTTGGCGAGTTGATGAGATAGATTAAATATTTTAAAAATATTTAATATACAAACTAAAAGGCTTTGGTTTTATTTAAACCAAAGCCTTTTATCATAATATTATTTTAATTTTTATATAAAATTCAAAAAACAAATATGTTATAATATCAGCATGAATGATATTTTAAAAGAAAGCATAAAACTAATTCCCGAACAGCCTGGATGCTATCTTTATTACAATAAAAATGGTGAAATTATTTATGTTGGAAAAGCTAAAAACCTAAAACGAAGAGTTTATAGCTATTTTCATAAGCAACATAATAGTGCTAAAACAACAATCTTAGTATCTCAAATTGAAAAATTAGAATATATTATTACTGATTCAGAAGCTGAATCTTTGATTTTAGAATCTCATTTAATCAAACAGCATAAGCCAAAATATAATATTCTTTTAAAAGATGATAAGGGTTATCCTTATATCAAAATAACAAACGAGTTATATCCCAGAATTCTACTTGCAAGAAAAATGGAAAAAGATGGTGCAAAATATTTTGGGCCTTTTATAAGTAACGCCTCTGTTAAATTTGTAATTAATACACTTCGCAAAACCTTTAAAATAAGAGAGTGTAATAAAGATATCAAAGAGTGCAGTAACGATAAACCCTGCCTCAACTATCATATTAAAATATGCTCTGCTCCTTGCTCTGGAGAAATTGGAAGACAAGAATATTTAAATAATATTAAACAAGCTGAAAATGTTTTAAATGGTAAAACTGAACAAATAATAGGTGAATTAAAATTTAAAATGAATTCAGCATCAGAAAGTCTTGATTATGAAACTGCTGCACAGTACAGAGATAAAATAATAAGTATAAATAAAATGATGGAAACACAACTTGCAGTATCAACCGATAAAGTCAATGAAGATATAGTTTGCCTTCATAAAGAAAACGGATATGTTTGTATACAGCTGATGTTTGTAAGGGACGGTAAACTTATCGACAAAAAATCGATGTTTATGAATAATAGCGCCGATGAACAAGACGAAGATGTCATGTCAGCATTTTTATTACAGTATTATTCGCAGTTTATGGCTCCCAAAAATATATTTACTTCGGTCATCCCTGCTGATAAAGAAGATATTGAAGAACTTCTTGGCACAATAAGAGGCAAAAAAGTAAATATATCAGTTCCCAAAAGAGGGGAAAAATATAAATTCATTATTATGGCAAGAAAAAATGCATCCGAAAGTATAAGACTTAAAGAAATGCAAAACGGAAAACATGACAATGTAGATGCCCTTATACAATTAAAAGAATATTTAGACCTTGCTGATATTCCAAAAAGAATTGAAGCTTATGATATTTCAAATACAGCGGGGGACTCTGCAACAGCTTCAATGGTAGTGTTTTATAAAGGACTTACTTCAAAAAAAGATTACAGAAAATTCAAAATCAAAACTGCATCAAAAAGTGATGACTACGGTGCCATGAACGAAGTCTTAAAAAGAAGATTTAAAAGAGCTGTAGAAAAGCAGGACGAGAAGTTTAAAAATATGCCTGACCTTATTTTTGTAGACGGTGGTAAAGGTCAGATAAGTTCAGCGCAAGATGCACTTAAAGAATTGGGCTTGTCATATCCTGTGTTTGGTATTGTAAAAGATGATAAGCACAGAACAAGAGACATAATTTCTTCAGATAGAGAATATAATATTCCTATGGGTACAAAAGCCTTTAAATTAATAACAGATATTCAGAACGAAATGCACAGAGTCGCCATAACCTATCACAGGCATTTAAGAGAAAACAAAAATATCCAGAGTGAACTTATAAAAATACCGGGAATAGGTAATGCTAAATATAAAAGACTTATGGAACATTTTAAAACTTTTACCAATATTAAAAACGCAACTAAAGAAGATTTAATAAAGGTAAAAGGCATAACAGAAGAAATAGCCGAAAATATAATAATATTTTGTCAAAATTAAGGCAAAAAACGGTTGACAAGCACATGTAAAATGTGTTAATATAAACAAGCTACCCACTTTTTTTGGAAGCACTTAAATTTTTTTAAAAAAAGTTAAAAAAAGTGTTGACAAAGGAAGATGAGTGTGGTAATATATAAAAGCTGTCGAAAAACAGCATTGGACTTTGAAAATTATATAGCATAACCAGCAAAAGGTTCTCGTAAAGTAGTAATTTACTACCAAGTAAACAATTTTTTTGAGAAAAGATAAAGTCAGATG
>JAZSNJ010000066.1:0-2207 GCA_045536355.1 Clostridia bacterium
TTTTTATTAATCTTTCGTGAAAGACCCATAAGTTCATTTAAAATGAGTAAAACAGTTTTTCTGTGATTTTCATTTAACGCTTTTTCAAGTGTTTCCTTTAAATAATTTTCAGCAGTTTCATAATCGTTTTTGTGAAGGTATGAGTCAAGTGTTTTTAATATTTCGTTATTCATAAAATTAATCCTTTAACAAAATACGGTATAGCCAATGGGCTACACCGTATAAAACTTATCATACATTTTTTGGCATTGGTGTGTTTAAGTCTTTAAGGTGCGAACTTTCTCCTGCCAAAACAAGCTTAAAACCATTGCCATCATATTCTAAAACTGTATATGAAGCATTGGTAACCCAAGGAATAGTTGCCATTTGTGATAGAGGCTTATTCTTAACAAGACACATTAAAACTCTTATTGGAGTTGCGTGTGTTGTGATTAAAACAGTTTTACCGTCATTTTCCTTTGCAATATTCAAAACTTCAGAATAAATCCTCTCACCAAGCTCTTTTACAGTTTCTCCGCCTGTGCAACAAGCATTTCCAATATCTAAAAGCCATTTGTCATAATCATCTTTAAACAGCATTTGCAAATCATTAAATAAAACATTTTCCCAACGCCCTGCAAAAATCTCACGAAGTTTCTCACTTTTTTTTATTTTAAGGCCTAAAATGTTTGCAGTTTCTAAACCTGTGTTATATGCCCTTTTTAAATCGCTTGAGTAAATTTCATCTATATTAAATTTTTGGGTTAAGGCTAAAGCAGTGAGTTTCGCCTGTTTAAAGCCTGTTTCTGTAAGGTCATAATCTGTATGCCCTGCAAATATGCCCTTACCGTTCGCCTGGCTTTCGCCATGCCTTACTAAAATTAATGTAGTCATATTAATAAATCGGATATTTGTCGCAAAGAGCAATTACTTCTTTTGTAATTTTATCTTTGCTTTCTTCAAAGTTATAAATTACATCATAAATCCATGAAGCAATCAAATCCATTTCTGCTTCTTTAAAGCCTCTTGATGTAACAGCAGGAGTACCAACTCTTAAACCGCTTGTTACGAATGGGCCCTCAGGATCATCTGGAATAGTGTTTTTGTTTGCTGTAATATGAACTTCGTCAAGTCTTATCTGAAGTTCTTTACCAGTAACGCCTGTACCACGAAGGTCAATGAGTAAAAGGTGATTATCACTTCCGCCTGAAACAAGCTTTAAGCCTTTTTCAAGTAGAGCCTTTTCCAAAGCTTTGCAGTTTTTGATGATTTGTTTCTGATATTCTTTGAATTCATCTGTTAAAGCTTCGCCAAAAGCAACAGCTTTAGCTGCAATAATATGCATTAAAGGACCACCCTGTGTTCCAGGGAAAATAGCCTTGTCAATTTTTTGTGCCAATTCTTCTTTGCATAAGATAAGTCCGCCTCTTGGGCCTCTTAATGTTTTGTGTGTAGTTGTTGTTACAACATCAGCGAAAGGTACAGGGCTTGGATGAAGACCTGCAGCAACTAAACCTGCAATATGAGCCATATCAACCATCATATATGCGCCCACTTTATCACAAATCTTTCTTACTCTTTCAAAATCAATTACTCTCGCATAAGCACTTGCACCTGCCAAAATAAGTTTTGGTTTGCAATCAAGCGCAATTTTTTCCATTTCATCATAATCAATGGTTTCTGTTTCTGTTGAAACGCCATATTGAACAATGTTAAAGTACTTACCTGAAATGTTAACAGGAGAACCGTGTGATAAATGACCGCCATGGTTTAAGTTCATACCCATAACAGTATCGCCTTGTTCTAAAAGAGCGAAAAATACAGCTAAATTTGCACTAGCACCGCTGTGTGGCTGAACATTTGCATGTTCTGCACCAAAAAGCTTTTTAGCTCTGTCTCTTGCAATGTTTTCAACAATGTCAACATACTGGCATCCACCGTAATATCTGTGGTCAGGATAACCTTCTGCATATTTGTTGGTAAGGGGAGTACCTGCTGCAAGTAAAACAGCCTCCGAAACGATATTTTCAGATGCGATTAATTCAATGTTTTGTCTTTGTCTTGTAAGTTCTTTTTCACAAGCAGAAAAAACCTCTTTATCAAACATTTCAAGTTTGTCAAAAAAATTAGCCATAATTCTTCTCCTTCATAGTGTATAGTAACTAAACAAAGGGCTTTTTAAAGCCCTTTTGTTCTTTAAAAATCCACCAAAAATTTTATCATAAAAG